>NZ_JBHVHF010000121.1:0-21973 GCF_042800315.1 Streptomyces sp. NPDC057638 | reverse complement strand
GGGCCACACGTCGTTCTTCGCCTCGTGGATGAAACGGATCGGACCATCCCCGCGCACGCGGGGCCGACTCGGCGAGGCGGAAGCCACGGCGAAGCCGTGCGGACCATCCCCGCTCACACGGGGACCGCCCTCACACCGGCTTGGCCGTCTCCTGACGGTCCGCACTCCCCGGGCCGTCCTCCTCATCCGGCGACGACCGGTCGCCGCCCCCGTCCCCGTCCGTACGGTCCACCGCTTCCGGCGCCGTGCGGGCCGCCGGTACCAGGGCCTTGGCCGGTGCGGGGGACGGCGTGGATTCCCTCGTACCGGCGGCCGTCTCCGTCCCCGTACCGGAGGGACCGGCGGCCGCCGTCAGCAGTTCCCGCCGTCCCGACAGGAAGTACGTCAGGCCGAAGCCGAGGGCGACCACGGTCGCGCCGCCGACCGCGTCGAGGATCCAGTGGTTCGCCGTGCCGACGATCACCGCGATGGTGATGGCCGGGTGGATCAGGCCCAGGACCTTCATCCACATCTTCGGGGCGAGCATCACGACCACCACACCGCACCACAGCGACCAGCCGAAGTGGAGCGAGGGCATCGCCGCGTACTGGTTGGTGACGGCGGTCATCGCGCCGAACTCGGGGTTGGAGAGGTCCTCGGTCCGGTGGACGGTGTCCACGAAGCCCATGCCCGGCATCAGGCGCGGCGGCGAGAGCGGGTAGAGCCAGAAGCCGACCAGAGCCAGCAGGGTCGCGAAGGCGAGGGCCGAGCGGCACCAGCGGTAGTCGGCGGGGCGGCGGATGTAGAGCAGCCCCAGGATGATCAGCGGGATCGGGAAGTGGAACGTCGTGTAGTAGAAGTTGAAGAAGCCTTCGAGCCAGGGGATCCCGACCACCCACTGGTTGAACCAGTGCTCGATGTCGATGCCGATGGCCTGCTCGATGGAGTTGATCTGACGCCCGTGCTCACGGGCCTCCTCCACGCTGCCGGTCGCGGCGAGCCGGATCTGGGAGTAGATGGAGTAGCCGACGCGGATCGCGATCAGTTCCATCAGCAGGTTGGGGCGGGTGACGACCCGGCGCCAGAACGGCAGCAGCGGTACGCGGTCCCAGCGGGAGGGCGCCGGGGTGACATAGGTCGTCGGGACCGGGCGCCGGAAGTGCTCGTCGGTACGGGAGAGGAACGGCACCAGACAGGCCGCCGCGAGGGCGGCGATCAGGACCGCGTTCTCCCGGATGGGCCCGGTGATCAGAATGTTCGGCAGCAGCATCTTGCCGGGCAGGGACACCGTGACGATCACCAGGAACGGCCAGAGCATCCGGTCCGAGGCCCGCTTGCCGACCCGGCCGACGGCCGCCAGCAGCAGCCACAGGATCTGGTGCTGCCAGGTGGTCGGGGAGACGGCGACCGCGACACAGCCGGTGAGCGCGACGGCGAGCAGCAGCTGGCCGTCGTTGGCGTAGTGCACGGCACGGCGCAGACCGAAGTAGATCACCACGGCGGCGAGCGCGAGGTAGAGCACGATCTCCAGCGGGCCCTCCAGGCCGAGCCGGAGCAGCGCGCCGTGCAGCGACTGGTTGGCGAGCCCGTCGGGACGGTCACCGAGCCCGGCGCCCGCGACATGCTCGATCCAGTACGTCCATGAATCGCTCGGCGTCGCGGCCCACGCCAGCGCGGAGCTCGCGGCGAAGGTGGCGCCGGAGGTGAGGGCGGCGCGTTTGCGGCCGGTGAACCAGAGCAGCGGTACGAAGAGCAGGACCGTCGGCTGGAGCGCGGCGGCGAGACCGATCAGCAGCCCGGAGGCCCGCTGGCCGCGCGCCACGAAACAGCCGACGAGGACCAGGAGCACCGGGATGATGCTGGTCTGGCCCAGGTGGAAGCTGTTGCGCACGGGCAGCGAGAGCATCAGCAGGCTGATCGCGACGGGCGCCGCCAGCAGGGTGCTGCGACGCGAGATCGGACCGGGCAGGGCCCGCGCCACGACCAGTCCTATGCCCACCACCAGCAGCAGTGTGCCGAAGGTCCAGGCGACACCGAGGACCTGTTCGGCCGAGCTGGCGAACGGTCTGAGCACCAGGCCCGCGAAGGGGGTGCCGGTGAAACTGTCGGTGTCGTAGAGCGAGCCCCCCACATGGAGGACCCCGCTCTCGCCGACCCAGGTCTCCAGGTCCATGAAGCGTTCGCCGGGGGGCAGTCTCAGCACCACGGCCGCCTGCCGGATGGCGAGGACGGCGGCCACGAGCCATAGCGCGATCCTGGCCGCACCCATCCTTGAGTCGGTCGTCGCACTCCCGCGCACGCTGTGCTCCGCGTTCGCCACTCGCGCCGCGCCTCCCCTGCTTTTCCGTCGTATCGGTGTTGTCTGGCGTTGTCTGGCCTCAGAAAGGCTCGCATTGCCTGAGGAAAGAGACTCAGGCAACCCCCTCTTTGCCTGACTGTCACCCGATTTTGCCTAGGATTCTCGCCAGTCCTCGGACACTCCGGACCTGAAGGGGTACGCGGGCGAACATATACGACCGACGGCCGGGACACCGGCCGCGTCCGGTAGCGCGGCCCTGACCTGGACCCTCCACAGGATCGTTCCTGCGCCCCTGGGCGAGCCACGGGCCACGGCCGGGTGCCCCGCCCGCGCCCCATGTGCCCCCTTTCGCCGGACGGCGCCCTCCTCCGGCGCGAAGGGCGAGTGACCCGATCACGCGAAGGCGAGTGAGCCGACGACGGGCCCGGACATAGGTTGGGGCCCATGACAGACACTGACCAGCGCGAGCTGTGGACCGCCGTCGACCACTACCTGACCGATCTGCTCGCCCCCGACGACGAGGCCCTCAGCGCCGCCCTCACCAGCAGCGACGAGGCGGGCCTCCCCGCCATCGCGGTCGCGGGCAACCAGGGCAAGCTCCTCCACCTCCTGGCCACGCTCCAGGGCGCCCGCCGGATCCTGGAGATCGGCACCCTCGGCGGCTACAGCACGATCTGGCTGGCCCGCGCGGTCCAGGACGGCGGCCGGGTGATCACCCTGGAATACAGCGAGAAGCACGCCGAGGTCGCCCGCGCCAACATCGACCGCGCGGGCCTCTCCTCCGTCGCCGAGGTCCGCGTCGGCGCGGCCCTGGACACCCTCCCCCTGCTCGCCGCCGAGCCGGGCGCGGCCCCCTTCGACCTCTTCTTCATCGACGCGGACAAGGTCAACAACCCGCGCTATGTGGAATGGGCCCTGAAGCTCTCCCGTCCGGGCAGCCTGATCATCGTGGACAACGTCGTCCGCAACGGGGGCGTGCTCCAGACCGATGGCACCGACCCCTCGATCCGTGGCACCCGCGAGATGTTCGACCTGATCGCCGCCGAGCCGAGGCTGGACGCGACGGCGGTGCAGACGGTGGGGGTGAAGGGGTACGACGGGCTGCTGCTGGCGCGGGTGGTGGGCTAGGCGGAACCCTTCTTGCGGCGGGAGAGGAGGAGGGGGCGGGTGAGAGCGACACCAGAGACGCCCGCTTCCTGCTGGATGCGAAGTAAGTCCGACTCTTCGGAAATGGGTGAGATCCGGCTCTTCGCTGGATGAACGCGCTGGTCAGCTCCTGCGGTCCCCGCGTATGCGGGGACCACGGCCGCTTCAGAGCCGGGTGGGTCGATGGGCGGGGTGGGTGGTGTCGAGGTGGCGGCGGAGGAGGATGCGGTAGTCGGTGGCGCGGGAGTGGTCGTGGGTGGCGCGTGCCTGGCGTTCGGTGGTGGTGAGGGCGTGGCAGGTGGGGCAGGCGTCGGGTTCGGGTGCGTCGGTGGTCTGGCTGGTCATTGGGGTTTCCTTTGCTGGGCGCGGTGGATGCGGGCTTCGCGTACGCCGCGTACCGGCACGCCCCAGCGGGTGAGCTGCTTCTTGAGCCATGCGTCGCTGACGCGGTACTCGGCGGCCAGGGCTTTGAGGGTCTCGCCGTCGTCGCGGTAGCGGGTGATCACCGTCTCCCGGGCCGCAAGGGCCCGGTCACGGGCGGTGCTGGCACTCACGTGACATCTCCTCGTGATGGCAGTGCTGCTGTTGCCGGGGCAGGGACGCGTGCGGCTGGGGATGGATCGCGAAGGTGTAGCGGTCCGGGCCGTCCGGGATCACCACGGACACCGCCACGCCCCGCGCGAGCCGGTCCCGGGCCGCCCGTTCCTCGTCCCGGGCGCTGGACCACACCCGTATCTCGGTTGGAGCGTCCGGCACCGGAACCCGGCCCTGCCGCATGGACGCGGTCACCCACGGCGAGACACGTGGATCCGGATCCAGCAGGTCCGCGATCCGCACCGCCTGAAGCTGAAGCCACCGCAACGCGGCATCCGGCGACTCGGTCCGCGAGATGGCGACGGTGTACGGCAGGACGACCCCGCTGCGGTACACCGGGCCCTCCGCCAGGACGTAACAGAGATACGAGACCGACGTGACCGGCGACGGGTTCATGACGGCCCGCCCTCCTCCGGCCCGGGCAGCAACAGCCGCTCCAACTCGGCCTCCAACCGCGCCTGCCGCGCCTCAGCGGCCAGATCCCGGCACCACTCGTCCACACACGCGCCGTCCCAGCGCAGCCGTAACAGTTCGAACCCGAGCCCAAGCCGGTTCTCGGCGGAACCGATCGCCAGGGCCGTCCAGACCCATAACCGCCTCACGGCACCCGCCGCCGATGGTTGACCTCCCGCACCCTTTTGTGCAGGGAACTCAGGACCTGGGAGTCCCTTCTGGCGGCGGCGTCCGCCTTGTCAGCGTCGGCCACGTCAGCCTCACGGCCGGGCTGCTGGTCGCCATCCCCTGTTCGTTCGGTGTTCACAGCACCATCCGCCTTATCACTCCGGTTGCTGGTCGCGTCGATATCTCTGTGGGAAGACGAGCCACTGCGACGACGGAGCGGACGTCTCCTGGACGTCACTCGACGGACGGACGACGACACCCCCGATGGCGTCATTTAGGTGTCATTCGCCAGGGGTTCGGTCTAGCTTTGACGTCATGACGACGAATGTCGTGGTGCCTAATGATGTGCTGCGCGCCGTGCGGATCAGCATGCGGATGAGTCAGGACGACCTCGCCAGGGCACTCCGCGAAGCAGGCGATGAGTTGGGCGAACCCAATGACGCTTCAAAAAGGCTGGTGCAGCGCTGGGAATCAGGAACGAGCAGGACACCCCGCACCATCTACGTGAGGGCGCTGGAACATGTCACCGGACGTCCCGTGGAAAGCCTGGGATTCACCTTGCCGACACCGATGGCGAGAGTCCACGCCGACAGAGCAGGAGGGCATGACATGATCGCCGGGGCTGAAGGGATAACACCCCCCGCCGCAATCACTCGTGCGACGTCCGGGGTGAATGGGGAACTCTTCTCTGGTGTATGGCTGAGCCGCTACGAGTTCTACTCGTCGGGCCGGGACGCCACCTTCGAGGGCAAGCACCACATCACCCTCGTACAGCGCGGAAACCGGCTCACCGCCCAGAGCCTGCCCGGGGCGTCGAGCAACGCGGACAGCCCACTGACGCTCGATCTGACGGTTGACGGAAACGTCGTCACCGGCACCTGGGTCGAGCAGACCGCCGCTGACGGCTACTACCAGGGCGCCCGGTACCACGGTGCCATACAGCTTCTGGTGGAGCCGACCGGGCGGCGAATGACCGGGAAGTGGATCGGTTTCGGGAAGGACTTCGATGTGAACACCGGGCCATGGGAACTGCGGCTGGTGGACCGCTCCATGGCAAAAGCCACGATGGAGAAGTACAGCCGGCCACCGGAGTAAGCGGAGCAATCAGCTCTCCCTTCACGAGAAGCAAAGGCGATACGCGAACTCTTCGGAATGGGCGACATCTGACCCCCTCGCCGGATAGAGGTGCTGGTCAGCTCCTGATATCCCCGCGTGGGCGGAGATGGTCCGATGCCGTTGGCGAACGAGTCGCCGCGCCATTCGTGGCCCCGGCACACGCGGGCCTCGCGACGCGAAGCCGCCGCGACAGGGGGCGTGGGGCTTGCCACGCACCCCCTTGGCGCTGAGGCGGACGGGTGGCTGCGCGGGGCCCGGGCCACCAGGGGGCCCGGGGGCACACAGGGGCTGCCCCACCCGGAGGCGCCCGCCAGAGACCCAGAGCCCACGCGCCCCCGCCCCACCCTTCACCTCCACCCGCCCCGCGTTCACCCCTCACGGCCTCACCGCGCCTCGCGCTAGCGTCGACACGGCAGTTGCACCCGCTTTGCGAAGGATGTGCCGCCTGTGGCCAGTGTGGTGAAGATCAACGTCCTGACCCTCTCCGCCGAGCAGCGCGAGACCTTGGAGAAGCGCTTCGCCGGTCGCCTCGGGGCCGTCGAGAGGTCCGACGGCTTCGAGTGGTTCGAACTGCTGCGGCCGGTCGAGGGGACGGACGACTACTTCGTCTACACCCGGTGGCGCTCCGAGGCCGATTTCCAGGCATGGCTGGCGGGCCCGATGCGGGATGCCCACCAGGCCCTCTTCGCTATGAAGCCCGCCCTGTTCAGCTCGACCGTGTGGTCGTTCGACGTCGTCCAGCAGGCGGGGCCCACGAGCTGACACGCCCCTGGCCTGGAACCCGCCGCCTCTCCCGGATCTCATCCGTAGCGGACGAACGCGGGCGGCACCAACCGGATCACCACGACCCGATGCCGGGGCGGCCCCACACACGGACCTCGCGGCGCGAAGCTGCCGCGTCGGGGAGCGTGGCAGGGCGAAACCGCCGCGCCGGGGAGGGTCGCGGCGCGAAGCTGCCGGGTCGGGGGTGTGAGGGCTCGCCCCCACACCCCTTTCGCTGGGGCGGGTGGGTGGGTGCGCAGGGCCTGGACCACCAGGAAGCCCGGAGCCACACGAGACAAGGGCGCCCGCGAGGCCCACGGCCGGGCTCAGAGCGCCCAGGTCGCGGGCGCGGGCCCGGTCCGGCGCAAGGTGTGCGCGCCCGTGCCCGTGACGGTGAGGGTGTAGGCGCCGGGGCCGGGGCGACCGGCGTCGATCCACTGGGCGACCAGGGCCAGCCGCTCGGCCCACAGGTCGCGGGGGCCTTCGTGTTCCACGAGGACCCGGCGGCCTTCCTGGGGCGTGATCCGGGCCCACGATCCCGTCGGCGGATGAACCAGACCGTGGAACATCTCACCGGCTTCCGAAGCGAAGACGGAGGTCAGGGAGAGGGACAGGACATCGTGCTGGACCATCCACACCTCGTGGGCGGTGGCGCGGATGATCCCGGGGAGGTCCCGGGTCGGTTCAGCCGCGGGCAGGGGGAGTTCCATGACCCTGCGGGTTCCGGTCCCCCGGGCGATCAGCCCCGTGAACTGCGCGGCGGCCGGGGCCAGGTAGTCCGGCGCCGGTCGGGCCAGCATGAACGCGGCGTCCTCGGGCAGGAAGCCGCCTTCGGCGCCCCCGTCCCCGTCCACGGTGAGCCGGGCGATGCCGTTGCCGATGTTGGTCACGATGATCCCGCCGGGCCGGACCTGGCCGGGCCAGGCGGACGGGATCCGCTGGACGCCGCAGGTCGCGAGGATCCCGTCGTACGGAGCCCCTTCCGCGTGGCCGCCCGTGCCGTCGCCGGTGACGACCAGCGGCGTGAAACCCGCTCCGGCGAGCCGTGTACGGGCCAGGGCGGTCAGCTCGGGCTCCACGTCGATGCTGGTGACCCGGTCCGCGCCGAGCCGGTGGCACAGGAGCGCGGTGTTGTATCCGGTCCCGGTCCCGATCTCCAGCACGCGGGCAGCCTCGCGGACGGTGAACGCTTCCAGCATTCGCGCCATCAGTGACGGCTCCGAGGAGGAACTGACGGCGGCTCCGGTCGCGTCCCGCCGGGTGATCAGGGTCGTGTCGGTGTAGACGGCGGCCGCGTAGCCTCGGTCTCCCGGAGCGTACTCCCGGCCGCCGTTCAGACCGGAGAGGGTGAACCGCGGGGCGAAGACCTCACGGGGTACGGAGGCGAACGCCCCGCGCCAGGCGGATCCGGCTGCGAGTGCCCCACCGGCGGTGAGTGCGTCCACCAGGCGCTCACGGGCGTCGGCCATGTCGGTGGCGGTCGTGCTGCTCATGCGGCTACTCCTTGCAGGGCGTCGGCGAGGGCCTTGGTGATCGGGTCACGGAGTTCGGGGACGAATCCGAACTGTCCGTTCGGATTGACATCGACCGCGTACCAACCCCCGCCCCGACTAACGAGGAAGTCCATGGCGACGTAGCGGAGCCCGAAAGCTCGCATGACCGCCAGAACGCCACGGCGTATGGGATCGGGAACTTCGCGAACGACGTACGTGAGGGACGAATAGTCCCGGCGGAAGTCGATGCGGGATGCTTCTGAGCCAGCGTGGATCTCCGCCGCGAACATCCGGTTGCCGACGGCCGTCAGCCGCACTTCGTACGCCTTGTCCACCCACTGCTGAATCAGATGGGCCGTATGGGCGACTTGGTCCGTGATCTGATCGACGGTGACCGGCGCCGTCCACAACGCGTACTGCTGCCCGTCGTGAGCCGTGGGTCCGCAGTTCCCGACCGCCTTGTAGGCGGCGCGGCGGCCAGGCAGGGAGGCCACGAAGTCCCGGGCCTCCTGCGGATCGTTGGTGATCAGTGTCTCGGGAACGGTGAGGCCACAACGGGCGGCCGTGGCCAGTGCGACGGGCGCGCAGTCAGCCAGGGCATTGCGGTGGGGGTGGTTGATCCACGAGCGGGGCAGGGCCATGAGCACGCCGCCAAGGCCAGCGCGGGCTTCGGCGGCGGCCCACTGGGCATCCTCCGGCGACAGACCGGGGTGCAGCTTGAACCCGCCGGGGCGCCGGTAGTAGACGGCGGTGACATCCTCCAGTCGCAGGTCCCGGTGCTGCCCGCGCCATAAGCCGTGCCACGCGTCCTGGCCGGGTCCGATCCGGGTCGCGAGTGTGCTGTTCTCGGGGAAGTCGGCCGGGTCGAGCCGGACGACCGGGACACCACGTTCCGCCAACTCGTGGATGACCATGTCCGCGGTGGCGTCGAGCCGGGGGCGGGTCAGCACCAGGACCGTCATGTTGTTACTTCTCCTTCGCGCTGGGGGACAGCGACGGTCAGTCCGTGTCGTTCGCCTTCTCCTCGTCGCGTTGCATGTCCTCCTGTGTCTGCGCGACGGTCTTGAAAGCGGACTTCATGGACGGAGCGTGAATGAACAGCTCGCCCTCGGCGGTGACCGTCAGTTGCCGGTCGGGGCAGTAGGCCACGGCAGTGGTCCACTCCGGCTCGTCCGTTCGGGTCACTGGCAGGGCCAGAGTGACCCCGAACGGCCGGACCGGAGCCACCTCATGGGCGGTCACACGGCCTGGACGGTTCTCCGGCTTGGGGAACATGGAAGGTGCGAGGGTGCTCATGGGTGCTCCTCTATGCAGGCATGCGGGGCCGCTCCGAAACATCCCGAGCGGAGAACCGCGAGACCTTCTGACCATGCCGCCCGGCTCCGCACCAGGCCCAGAGGATGGCCCTATAGGACGGCCCTCTGCACACCCTCCCACTGTCGTGACATGAGGTAACTCGACCTCTACTGTGAGTGCCTCCGAACCGGCTGCTCACTCCGCCGAGGGGGCAAATCGTGCACCCCGACCGTCTCCCCGTTCCGCCCGAACTCTGGCGCCGGCCCGACATACGGCACGCGCTCAGCACTCACGACATGGGCGCCTTCCTGCGTTCCTTCCGCAAGCACACCGGAACGTCCCAGAGCACCATCGGAGCCCGCACCGGGCTGGCCCAGTCCGACATCTCGGCGATCGAACGCGGAATCCGCCGAGTCACCAGCGCGGAAGTCCTGGCTCGCATCGCCACCGGCCTGAACATCCCGCCCCACCTCCTGGCCCTCACCACAACGGACCAGGCAGCAGCAGGCTTCACCCCCACCAGCCCCCCGAGCACCACTATGGTGAGCCCCGCAGCCGACCAGGAGGACGATGTGAGACGCCGCAGCCTCATCACCGGGACCGTCACCGCCACATTCCTCGCTTCCACCACGTCCGCACAGGCCAGCGCACCCAGCACCACGCCCCACACGCCCCTCGGACCGCTGGAACAGACCCTGTTCGAGCCCGTGCCCGCGTCTCCCGTACCGCCTGCCGATCTGGCCGCCGCACTGATCCGCTCCCGTGCCGCGTTCGCCTCCGCCCACTACACCGCACTCGGCGCGGCCCTTCCCTCACTGCTCGCCGCCGCCGAAGCCACCCGAGACCATGCGACTTCCGGACGGGCACGGGACCGGGCCCATGCGGCTGTCGCCCGCGGATACGTTCTCGCCACAGAACTTGCGGTCAAGCAGCACTCACCGATCGCGTGGACGACAGCCGACCGGGCGCTGACCGCCGCCCGCGCCAGCGGCGACCCTCAAGTCATCGCGGCCGCTGCTCGGATGGTTGCCATCACCATGCGCCGCGTCGGCCGAGCCCTGGACGCCGCAGCGTTCCTCGCGCGCACCGCGTCCGCCCTCACATCCCACACTCCCGGGGACCCGCCGACCTCCACCCTCGCCGCCGCTACCGTGCTCCTCCTCACCGCCGGATACAGCGCTGGAGTCGGGGGCGATCGCACCACCGCCTTGGATCTCCTCGGCGAGGCCGATGAGACCCAACACCGCGTCATCCGTACCCCCAGCGACGGCGGCCTCTTTACCCACAAGGCCACACAGACCGAGCTGGCGATGTACCGGATCAGCACCTACACGGCGCTCGGGACGCCCGACGACGGAATCACCCACGCCCGCAGTGTCGATCCCACCCGGCTCCCCACTCCCGAGCGGACCGCCCGCTACCTCACCGACTCGGCCCGCATGTGGAACAAGATTGGTGACCCTCACCGCACCTTCACCGCCCTCCGCGCCATCGAGCGCACCGCTGCGGAGGAACTCCGTCGACCAGCCCTCCGTACGCTGACGACTGACCTGCTCCACGCCCCCCGGCACCTCCCCGGACTCCGTGAGTTCGCCGCTCGGCACGGAGCCATTGTCTAAGCAATCACCCCCTGAAAGAGAGAGCCTTCCCCACCTGCGGGCCACGCCCCGCGAAGCCACCACGCCGGGGTGTGGCAGCACGAAACCACCACGCCAGGGGTGTGGCGCGGCGAAGCCCCGCGCCCGGGCGCGTGGGGGCTCGCCCCCCACACCCCTTTCGCTGGGGCGGGTGGGTGGGTGCGCAGGGCCTGGGCCACCAGGAGGCCCGGGGCGGCACGCCCGTAAGGACGCGCCCTGGGGCCCGGGTTCGCGGAGCGGCAAGGACGCGCCCAAGGGCCGGGGCCCGCGAGTGGCGAGGGCGCGCGCCGCCGGGGCCCACGGCGGAGCCGGGCGCGCCGGGCCGCCCGGGTCGGGACGCGGCGCCACAACCCGGCCAGCGGTGCGCACCCGGCCCAGTGCCTCCGTACCCGCCGGAGGCAGCACGCGGTCGGCCCCGGCCCACCCGTACCCGCCGGGCGACACGGACCCGGCCCAGCGGCACGCGCCCCGTACCCGCCGGAGCCCCCCCGTCACCCCTCGCGATACCGTCAGCGCAGGCAGTCGCACCAACCCGCTATGCGAAGGATGTGCCCCCTGTGGCCAGTGTGGTGAAGATCAACGTACTGACCGTCCCCGCCGAGCAGCGCGAGATCCTGGAGAAGCGCTTCGCGTCCCGCGCCGGGTCGGTCGAGAACTCCGACGGCTTCGAGTGGTTCGAGCTGCTGCGGCCGGTCGACGGGACGGACAACTACCTGGTCTATACCCGGTGGCGGTCCGAGGCGGACTTCGACGCGTGGATGGCGGGCCCGATGCAGGCCGCTCACCGGGGCACCTCGGAGGACAAGGACGCCACGACGGGCGAGAAGCCCAGGCCCGCCGCGTCCGGCTCCACCCTGTGGTCGTTCGAGGTCGTGCAGTCGGCGGGCCCCAAGGGCTGACCCAAAGGGATCGGCGACCCGGCCGTCAGGGCGCCCTGTGATCACGGGGCGCCCGCCCCGCCGGCCGTTCCTGGTCGGAGCCGCACAGCTCGGATGTCAGCTCCCGGATGAGTTCGACCAGGTCGGTCGGGCGCTCCGGCCCCCACCAGTCCCCCAGCAGCTCCGCCAGTGACTCCTCGCGCGCCTGCGCCAGCCGTACCGCCGCCTCCAGTCCCGCGTCGCTGAGAAAGACCTGGACGCCTTCCCTCCGTATCAGTCCCCGCTCCTCCAGCTGTCGCTCGGCGTCGGTGATGGTCAGCAGCGGTACGGGGGTGGCGTCGGCCAGCAGCGCCGGTTCGACCGTCCCGTGGCGGCGGATGCGCAGCAGCAGCCAGCTCGCGGCGGGCAGCAGGTCGTATCCGGCCTTCGCGGTGATCTTCTCGTAGACATGGCGGCGGCCCTCGCGCGAGCCGAGAACGGACAGGGCGCGGGCGACCTCGTCATGCGAGGAGCGTTCCACCGGGTTGGCGGCGATGGTCTGGCTGCTGTCGGGCGCGGTGACCGAGCCGCGCAGCCGGTCCTCCTTGAAGAACCAGGAGAAGACGAAGGCGAGCAGCACCACCGGCACCGCGTAGAGGAAGACGTCGGTGATGGCGGAGGCGTAGGCGTGGATCACGGGCTGGCGCAGCGGCGCCGGCAGGGTGGCGATCAGATGCGGGTCGGCGGCGAGCGCGCTGGCCGCGTTCGGGGGCGCGGGCCGCCCGGCGAGCGCGTCCTGGAGGTTGGAGCGCAGCCCGTTGGTGAAGATCGTGCCGAAGATCGCGACGCCGAAGGACGCCCCGATGGAGCGGAAGAAGGTGGCGCCGGAGGTGGCGACGCCGAGGTCCTCGTACCGTACGGCGTTCTGCACCACCAGGATGAGCACCTGCATCACCAGGCCCAGACCGGTACCGAAGACGAAGAAGTAGATGCTCATCTCCCAGGTGGGGCTGGTCTCGGTCAGCCGGTGGAGCAGCAGCAGCCCGATCGCGGTGATGCCGGTGCCGAGGACCGGGAAGACCTTCCAGCGGCCGGTACGGCTGACGAGCTGGCCGGAGAGGGTGGAGGCGAGCAGCAGCCCGATCACCATCGGCAGCATATGGACGCCGGAGAGGGTCGGGGAGACGCCCTGGACGACCTGGAGGAAGGTCGGCAGGAAGGTCATCGCGCCGAACATCGCGAAGCCGATCACAAAGCTGATGACCGAGACGAGGGTGAAGGTGCGGATACGGAAGAGATGCGGCGGCACGACCGGTTCGGCGGCCCGCCGCTCCACGTATACGAAGATCACCAGCAGCACGAGGCCGAGCAGCGTGAGCCCGATGATCTGCACCGACGCCCAGGGCCAGGTGGTACCGCCGAGGGAGGCGACCAGCACCAGGCAGGTGGCGACCGAGGCGATGAGGAAGGTGCCGAGGTAGTCGATGGTGTGAGGGGTGGAGCGGACCGGGATGTGCAGGACCGAGGCGATGACGAGGAGCGCGACGGCGCCGATCGGCAGATTGATGTAGAAGACCCAGCGCCAGCTCAGCTGGTCGGTGAAGAAGCCGCCGAGGAGCGGGCCGAGGACGCTGCTGGCGCCGAAGACGGCGCCGAAGAGCCCCTGGTAGCGGCCGCGTTCGCGGGGCGAGACGATATCGCCGACGATCGCCATCGACAGCACCATCAGCCCGCCGCCGCCCAGACCCTGGAGCGCGCGGAAGCCGATGAGCTGGGCCATGTTCTGGGACAGCCCGCAGAGGGCGGAGCCGATCAGGAAGATGATGATCGCGGTCTGGAAGAGCTTCTTCCGCCCGTACTGGTCGCCGAGCTTGCCCCAGAGGGGCGTGGCGGCGGTCGAGGCCAGCAGATACGCGGTGACCACCCAGGAGATGTGCTCCAGGCCGCCGAGGTCGCTGACGATGGTGGGCAGCGCGGTGGAGACGATGGTCTGGTCAAGGGCGGCGAGCAGCATCCCGAGGAGCAGGGCGCCGATGGAGACCAGGATGGCGCGGCGGCTGTGGCCCGCGCCGGGGACCGGGCTCGTGGTCTCGCGCACTTCCTGGGCCATGCCGTCCTCCGTCCTGCGTGCGGCGCGGCCTCCTGGGGTCGGAACCGCCGCATGTCGGCGTCCTTTCCATCGTGGGGTGCGGGACCCTTTCCGGCCCGCTGAGCGCGGGTGGGCGGGGGCACGGGAGCGGCTGTGACGCGAGCGGAACGAGATGACCCGGCCCACGGGCTGGCGTCGGGGCGCCCTGGTTTGTACGATGACGGAACAAAGTGGCTCCGTCCGCACCTCCCTGACCGGTGGACGGAGCCGCTTGACCTCTCACCCGCGCCGATCGCGCCCGAGCCGCCGGGTCCGCGCCGCCCCCGAGCCGCGCGCCGCACGGCCGCGCTGGTCACGCGCGGTGTTCGCCCCGACGCCGCAGTGCCGCGGAGTTACGGAGTACGAAGATGCCGCACCAGCCCCCGACCACCGCCCTCACCGCGCGCGCCCTCCTGCTGGACATGGACGGCACGCTGGTCAACTCGGACGCGGTGGTCGAGCGGGTCTGGCGCGACTGGGCGAACCAGCACGGCATCCCGGCCGAGGACGTCCTCAGGGTGGTCCACGGGCGCCAGGGCCACGCCACCATGGCGGCCCTCCTCCCCGACCGCCCCATGGCCGAGAACCTCGCCGAGAACGCCCGGCTGCTGGCACGCGAGACCGAGGAGACGGACGGCGTGGTCCCGATCCCGGGCGCCGCGGCCTTCCTGGCCGCCCTCGCCACCCTCCCCCACGCCCTGGTCACCTCCGCCGACGAGGCCCTCGCCCACGCCCGTATGACCGCCGCCCACCTCCCCCTCCCCACCGTCCGCGTCACCGCCGAGAGCGTGAGCGCCAGCAAGCCCGACCCGGAGGGCTTCCTCAAGGGCGCCGCCGAACTGGGCTTCGCCCCCGAGGACTGCGTCGCCTTCGAGGACTCCGACGCGGGCATCACGGCGGCCCGCGCGGCGGGCATGCGCGTGGTGGGCGTCGGCCCGCGGGCGGGCGCCTTCGCACCGGATCTGTGGGTGGAGGACCTCACCCAGCTGCGGGTGGAGCAGACGCAGGACGGGGGGATCCGGCTGGTGCGGGAGCGGTAGGCGCCCCTCAGCTCCGGACCGAGCTCCGGAGCGCCGCCTCCCACGCCATGCGCCACGCGCGCACCTGAACGCATCTCCCTGACCGCCGGAACACGTCTCCCACGGTCCATCACGGCCTCGGAGAGAAGGTCAGCTCGCCATCGATCGCTGGAGCCCGGCCGAGGCATGGCGTCCTACCCGCGCGGCTCTCCGGCCATACTGGACTCATGACCGTGCAGCCCGTCCCGTCTCCTGCGCCGGACGCGTTTGACCTGTTGTGTGCGCAGTACGCGCGGCGGATGCCTGCGTCCTTGGAGGATCTGGC
Source organism: Streptomyces sp. NPDC057638 (assembly GCF_042800315.1). NCBI lineage: Bacteria > Bacillati > Actinomycetota > Actinomycetes > Kitasatosporales > Streptomycetaceae > Streptomyces > Streptomyces sp. NPDC057638. The sequence continues at coordinate 6,701 of NZ_JBHVHF010000121.1, read as the reverse complement.
CGGCCCCACCGAGGGAACGGTCGACCTACCGCTGCACGTGGCCTGGTCGGGCCGCCGCTCCTACGGGCTGGAGCAGCTGCGCTCCCGGATGGGCCTGTACCGCACCGTCCTGGCCGAAGGGCAGCGCCAGGACCTGATCGAGTTCCTGAACCGGGACCTGCTCATCGCGCAATGGCCAGTGCTGCGCACACTGATCAGCCGCCCGATCAAAGACGCGTGGGAAGCCGCCTTTCCCGAGCTCACCACCGCGACGGCCACAACTGCCGCGTGAACCTCACAGAACTGCACCGCCGGCTCCTGGCTGACATTCTCGCCCTCGGCTCGCCCTACCCACTCGTGATCACCGGTGGGTACGCCGTACAGGCCCACGGCCTGGTCGACCGGCTCTCGCAGGACCTGGACGTCGCCACTGAGAACCCGGCCCCTATCGACGAGATCATCCACACGGTCGGCGACGGCCTGTCCGAGCGTGGCTGGGGTGTCCGGCACATCGAGTCCGGCCCGCTGTCGGGCCGGCTCATCGCCACGGACCGCGCTACGGGCGAAGAGTGCGAGGTCGATATCCTCAAGGAAGCCTTCTGGGCCCCGCCCACGGTCACTGATTACGGTCCCGTTCTCGCTCTGGACGACGTGATCGGCACCAAGGTCCGCGCACTCGCGGACCGGGGTGCGGTCCGCGACCTCATCGACGTCCACGCCGCGATGAGGCACCGCTCCACTGCGGAGCTGGAGAACCTCGGCCGCCGCCACGCCCGCTTCGAGTTCAGCCTCCAGGACCTGCGCGATCGACTCGCAGGAGCCGAGTGGTGGGACGACCAGGACTTCGCCGACTACGGTCTGGATCCAGAGCGGGTAGCAGACCTCCGCGCTTGGGCACTGGCCTGGGCCACCGACCTCGGCACCCGCCTCCATCAGAGCGACGACGACGACACTTCATGACTCCTCAAGCCGCCGATGCCGGAAAGCTGGATCGGCCCCGTGCGAGCGGGGGCTGTCCAGCCAGCGGTCCCGTACGACTGACCCCAGAAGGCGTCGGCCCCGCCCGCAGGCCCGATCCGGGCACCACGGGCCCACCCTCGCCTCCACCAGGCGGGCCCGCCCCCCTTACCCCAGCGCCTCGTACAGGCTGAACGCCGACAGCGCCAGCATCAGCGCCGCCGCCACCTTGGTGATCAGGCGCAGCGGTACGTACTTCATCAGGGTCTTGCCGCCCAGGATGCCGATCGCCGCCACCGCCCACAGGGCCAGGACCGCGCCGACGCCGACCGAGATCGGGTTGTCGTAGCGGGCGGCGAGGTTGGCGGTCATGATCTGGGTCAGGTCGCCGAACTCCGCGACCAGGATGAGCATGAAGCCCGCGCCCGAGACCTTCCAGAAGGACTGGTCGGCGGGGGGCTTGATGTTCTCCTCGTCGTCGTCGTGCTTACGGAAGAGGAGGACCAGCGCGCCCGCGAGGAAGAGGACGCCGACGACGCCCTGGACCAGGCGCTGCGGGAGGAGGGTGAGGACGCTGCCAGCCGCGATGGCGAGGGCGACGTGGACCGCGAAGGCGGCGGCGACGCCCGCGAAGACGTAGGAGGCGCGGTAGCGGGTGCCGAGCATCAGACCGGCGAGGGCGGTCTTGTCGGGGAGTTCGGCGAGAAAGACGACGCCGAAGGTGATCGCCATGACGGTGAAGCTGATCACGGGTGGGGTTCCTCTGTCGGTCGGGCTGCCCGCCGGGAGGACCAGAACCGGTGGTGACCGGTCAAAGGGGTCGCTTCGGCTCGGCAGCGTCGGTCAGGACTGCTGCGGGCCGAAGGTCTCGCTGGCGGGCCCCTGAAGGCCGCCTCCGGGCGCCGGCCGGGCGCGAGGCCCAGCAGTATGTCGACGTTCCGGCGAAGAGCTACTCCCCTTCTGCTCCGACCAGGGTACGACACGTACGGATGTACGGACCCTTGGCGTCGTGGATGTCACGCCGGGGGCCTGGACGGCGTACGGAACGGGGTCGGCCGGATACGCACGGCGTACGGAACCGGGTCGCCCGGATACACACCGCGTACGGAACCGGGCCAGCCGGACCACCGACCGCGTACGGGACAAGGCCCACCCGGCACCGACCGCGCCAGGGCGCCCCGGCCGGGCGCGGATGGGCCCCGGCGGGCCTCACCCGGTCCGGCGGGCCTCACTCCCGGTGCAGCCTCCCCCGCGCCACCAGTTCCAGCACCACCGCCACCGCGATGGCCTGCACCGCCATGAGCGCCACCAGCACGAACAGCTGCACCGCGCCCGCGAGCAGCGGCGACGCGCCGCCGAGCAGCATGCCGACGAACGCGCCGGGGAGGGTGACCAGCCCCACCGTGCGGGTCTGGTCCAGGCCCGGCAGGAGGGCGTCGGCGGCGGAGGGGCGGGCGATCTCCAGGCGGGCGTCGCGGTCGAGGAGGCCGAGGGCGAGTCCGGCCTCGACCTCGCCGTGGCGGGTGCGCAGCTCGTCGAGGGCGCGGCGGCCCGCCAGCACGGTGGCGGTGAGGGCGCCACCGATGAGGATGCCCGCGACGGGGATCAGGGCGATGCCCTTGACCGGGACCAGCCCGGTCAGCAGCAGCGCGGCGACGACCGGGACGACTCCGGCGGCGATGGGCACGGCCGCCCACCGCCAGGTGCGGTTGGGGGTGATGCGGCGGCCGGCGGTGCGTACGGCGACGGCGTACATCAGCAGCATGAAGGCGAAGAGCAGCGGAAGTCTGCTCACCACCCAGCCGATGATCAGGGAGACCGCGCCGAGCTGGAGGGCGGCGCGCACCCCGGCGATCACGATCTCGCGGGAGCGTCCGAGGTGGGCGAGGGCGGCCACGGTCGCGGCGACCGCGAGGAGGACGGCCAGGACGGCCCCGAAGGTGGCGTTGACCGTCAGCAGCACCCGCCAACCTTATGCGGTGCTCCCGTGTGCCGCGCGTCGCGCGCCATGCCGTACTGCCGCCCGTCGCGCGCCACGCGGTGCCGCTGTGCTGTCGTGGGCCGCGCGTCGCGCACGCCGCCGTAGCGCGCCCTGTGGCGGGCCGTGCGCGCCCCGCCCCACGACGTCGGTGACCGCGCCCGCGCCGTGCACCACCCCGGTGTCCCGCTCCGTGTACCGCCCCCTCCACAAAATCGTTTCCTCATAAGCGCCATGACGCCTCACCAGCCCTCTTGAACTGACGTGTCCATGTCTTCACCCTGTTACCTGGTGCCCATCCCCACGCAACCGGGCGCCCGCACGCTGGCCTCGTCCGACGGCCATGACCCCGTCCTCCAGAAGGAGTTCGCCATGCCCAGCGCGTCCCTCGCCCGCACGCCCCTCTACGCGCGTCACCCCCGCCGCACCGCCCTGGTCGCCACGGCCGCCGCCGCGCTCGCGGTGACCGGGGTGCTCGCCACCGCGCCCACCGCGCAGGCCGCGCCCCCGACCCCGGTCAGCGCCGCCACCGCGCGGGCCTACCTCGGGGAGCTGCGGGTGGCCGCCGAGGGCTCGCTGACCGGGTACAGCCGGGACAAGTTCCCGCACTGGAGCACCCAGTCGGGCACCTGTAACACCCGTGAGGTGGTGCTCAAGCGGGACGGGAAGAACGTCGTGACCAACGCCAGCTGCGCGGCCGTGAGCGGGAGCTGGTACTCCGAGTACGACGGCGCGACCTGGACCGCCGCCTCGGACGTCGACATCGACCACCTCGTGCCGCTCGCCGAGTCCTGGCGCTCGGGCTCAAACACCTGGACGACCGCGCGCCGCCAGGCCTTCGCCAACGATCTGACCCAGCCCCAGCTCATCGCCGTCACCGACAATGTCAACCAGGCCAAGGGCGACAAGGACCCGGCGAAGTGGCTGCCCCCGCTCGGCTCGTACCACTGTGTCTACGCGCGGATGTGGGTGCAGGTGAAGCACGCGTACGGCCTCGCGGTGGACCAGGCGGAGAAGAACGCGCTCCAGGCACTCCTCGCACCCTGCTGACCCGGGGGCCGCCCGCACCCGCCCGCACCGCCCCGAGCGGCGCCACCCCGTGCCCGCGCCGCCCCGAGCGGCTGGCATCGAACCGGAATCTGCCCTTCCGACCCGGTCGTTCCGTACCGTACGCCCCCACGGAACGACCGGAGGAGGACCGATGTCCACAACCCCCGCCCTGCGCCTGGGACCGCTGCTACGCCAGATCGATGACGCCGGAGGCGGTGGAGGCAGGGCGACCATCTGGGTGGAGACGGATGGTCCGCGCGAGGTGGAGGTGCGGTGCGCGGACGGCGCGGGCGGGCGGACGAAGACCTTCCGGATCGCGGGTCATCACTACGCGATGACCACGGTGACGGGATTGACGCCCGGGACCGTCACCCCGTACGAGGTGCTGCTCGACGGGGCCCGGGTCTGGCCCCCGGCCGGCTCCCCCTTCCCGCCCTCCACGATCGCCGTGCCCGCCACGCACCGGAGGGACACCGTCCGGGTCGCCTTCGGATCCTGCCGCTGGGCCGCGCCCGCCGCCGGGGAGCACGACCCCGCCGGGCCGGACGCCCTCGGCGCCCTCGCCACCCGGCTCGCGACCGACCCCGCCGCCGAGCGGCCCGACGTCCTGCTGCTCCTCGGTGACCAGGTGTACGCGGACGAGGTCTCCCCGGCCACCCGGGAGTGGCTCGCGCGGCGCCGCGATCTGAACGAGCCACCGGGGCCGCAGGTGACGGACTACGAGGAGTACACCCGCCTCTACGACGAGTCCTGGAGCGACCCGGAGGTGCGCTGGCTGCTCTCCACCGTCCCGTCGCTGATGATCTTCGACGACCACGATCTGATCGACGACTGGAACACCAGCGCCGCCTGGCTGGCGGAGATCCGGGCCACGCCCTGGTGGCGGGAGCGGGTGCTGAGCGGGCTGATGTCGTACTGGGTCTATCAGCACCTCGGCAATCTCTCCCCCGGCGAACTGGAATCCGACCCGCTCTTCGCCGCCGTCCGTGCCGCCCCCGACACCGCGGAGGACGACACCGCTGAGGACGACACCACGGGTACCGGCACCATGGATACCGGCACCACGGGTACCGGCACCGCCGCGCTGCGCGCCTTCGCCGAACGGGCCGACGCCGACCCCACCGCCGTCCGCTGGAGTTACGCGCGCGACATCGGCCGCACCCGCGTGATCATGATCGACACCCGGGCCGCCCGGGTGCTGGAGGAGTCCCGGCGGGCGATGCTCGCCCCGGCGGAGGCCGCCTGGGTACGGGAGCGGGCGCTCGCCGACCGGGGCGCGGTCGACCATCTCCTCATCGGAACCTCACTGCCATGGCTGCTGCCACCGCTGGTCCATGACGCGGAGGGCTGGGACGCGGCCCTGTGCGCGGGCGCGCGGGGCGCGCGCCTGGCCGCGCTCGGGGAGCGGGTGCGCCGGGCGGTCGATCTGGAGCACTGGGCCGCCTTCCCCGACTCCTTCGCCTGGCTGGCCGCGCTGATCGCGGAGGCGGGCCGGGGGGAGGGGGCGCCCGCGACCGTCCTCGTCCTGTCCGGGGACGTCCACCACGCGTATGTGGCCGAACCGCGCTGGCCGGACGGCGGCCCCGAGGCCACGGTGCTGCAACTGACCTGCTCCCCCGTCCACAACTCCATCCCCCGTGTCTTCCGCTGGGCCTTCCGCTTCGGCTGGACGGGGCCGGCCCGGCTGCTCGGCCGGGTGCTGGCGTGGCACGGGCGGACCGGGCGCCCCCCGGTCCGCTGGGACCTGACGGGCGGCCCCTGGTTCGGCAACCAGCTGATGACCCTGACCCTGCGCGGCCGCGCCGCCACCCTCGCCCTGGAGCGCGCCGAGGCGCCGTCCGAGCCCCCGGCCGGTCCACCGCCCGCCACTCCCGCGCCCACCGCACGCCTGGTCATGACGGAGGTACGGGAGGTGGGGGCGGGCGGGGCACCGGACACCTCGGACCGATAAACGGACGGTGGGGTACGGATCACGCGAACCCCGTACGGAGATCGCGGACGCGGATCGCGGATCACGCGCGAAGATCACGTACGGACATCACATGCGGAAATCACGCATCCCCTACGGAAATCACGCGACCCGCGAGGAGTGCTTCCCGCCCTGTCGTGAGAGTTACATGAGAAAGACCGCGCAATCGGTACTTGAACTTGTAAGCACTTTGGCCCGCTCCCTACCGTGGTCGCCGCGGATCCCCCCACACACACCGTTGGATCCCCCCACACACCTGGAGCTTCCATGTCCAGCAGCACTCTCACCGCGAAACTCGATCAAACCCGGCCATACGCCCTCGGCCTTTTCCGGATCGTCCTCGGTTTCCTCTTCGCCTGTCACGGTGCCGCCTCCCTCTTCGGGGTCCTCGGCGGGGCCCATGGCGGCGGAACCGTGGAGATGGGCGCCTGGCCGAGCTGGTACGCGGCGTTCATCCAGTTCGTCGGCGGCGGCCTGGTGATGCTGGGCGTGGGCACCCGGACGGCCGCGTTCATCTGCTCCGGCTCGATGGCGTACGCGTACTTCAAGGTGCACCAGCCCTCCGCCCTCTTCCCGCTGGAGAACCAGGGCGAGGCGTCCGCCGTCTTCTGCTGGGTCTTCCTGCTGCTCGTCTTCACCGGGCCGGGCGCGCTGGCGCTCGACCGGGTGCTGACGGGGGCGCGCAAGACCCCCGCGGAGACGTCGGCGGAGTCGCAGCAGGGGTCGAAGCCGGTCGCCGTCTGACGACCAGGGGCGGGTGGTGCCGGG
>NZ_JBHVHF010000120.1:0-22282 GCF_042800315.1 Streptomyces sp. NPDC057638 | reverse complement strand
AGCTGGGACACCGCCCGTGAGACAGCCCGTACGACGGCCGGCCGCGCGAAGGACTCGGCCGCGGCCGAGTCCCGGGCGGAGCTGGCCGCCGCCCGTGCCGCGGACGCCGCGCTCGCGGCGGAGCAGGCGTACGCGGCCGAGCACCGTGCCGCGGCCTCCATCGCGGAGAACGACCGTCTGGCGGAGCTGCTCAGCCTGCCCGGTGCGCCCACCGGGACCCCGGTCCCCGCCCCGCGCCGTGCCACCTCCGCCGCGGAGAGCCGTCCCCGTGGTGTCGTCCACAGCTCCGTTGACGCGGTCCCCGACCCCGAGGAAGCCACGGAAACCGTGACGGCCCGGGTGGACGACACCTCGGCCGACGGGGAGGGCCCGTCGGCCGGAGCGGCTGGCCTGTCGGCCGACGCGGATGACCCGCACGCTCACGCCACGCCCGGCCCGTCGGTCGACTCCGCGGCCAGTGACTCCGGCGTCCGCGCCACCGGAGCGGGAGCGTCGGCGCACCTCCCCGCCCCCGCCCCGCGGGATTCCCCGGCCTCTGGTTCATCGGGGGCCTCGGGATCATCGGGTTTCCACGGCTCCGCTGACTCCTCCGGTTCTGCGGGTGCCTCGGGTGCCCCCTCCCGCGATGGCGAGCCCGCCCCGGCCGGGAGCCCCGCTCCCCCCGGCGCCATCCATGTCCGGGTCGAGGACGGCCATGCCGCCGACGCCCCGCTCTCCGTCGAGGAGCTGGACCGGTTCGCCGACGAGCTGCACGAACTGCTCGACCAGTATGTGACGGCCGCCGAACGGCAACTGTTCGAGCTGCGGACCGCCGCCGCCGACGACGCGCGGATCCTCGGCGCGCTCGGTGACGGAGGGCTGCTGCCCCCGGGCCCCGACGTCCTGGCCACGGTCGAGTTCCTCGGTGAACACGGCATCCCCGCCCTGCCCGGCTGGCGCTATCTCGCGCACTCCGTCGACCCCGCCGACCACGCCGCCGTGCTCGCCGCGCGCCCCGAACTGGTCGACGGCGTGGTCATCACCGACCCGGACTCGCATCTCCGCGCTCGTGAGGCGCTCTCCGGTGCGGCCCTGCTGCCCCGCTCCACCGTCGCCGTCGGCACCGCCGCGGCGCTGCTGGCGCCCGTGCCCGCTCCCGGCGGCGGGGGCCAGGAGCTGGATGTCTTCCTCGTACCGCCGAACCCCGCCATGCACGACGAGCACGCGGCCGACGAGGAGCGGCAGGCGCTGCGCCTGCGGGCCGCCGCGCGGGACGAGGAGATCCGCACGCTGGCGGCGCGGCTGGCCGAGGACCGTTCGCTGGCCGCCCGGCTCGGCGCCTGGCGCGCCGACTGCCCGCCCGGGATGCTCGACGAACTGGCGCGGGGCACCGAAGCGGCCCGCGCCGCCGCCGAGGAGGCCGCCGCCGACCTCGTACGGGCACGGGACATCCGTACGGTCGCGGAAGAGGCCGCCACCGAGGCCGCCGCCGTCCGTGACGAGCGCCAGGAGACCGCCCAGCGGGCCCGCCGTGCCGCCGACGCCCTCGCGGGCCTCGCCTTCCGGCTGCGGGAGCGCGCGGGCTGGCAGGTGAAGCTGCGGGAACTGGCCGATGACGCCGTCGAGTCCGAGGCCCGCGCCACCAGCTGTCTGGAGCGCGCCAAGGCGGCGGACGAGGACCGCCGTGCCGCCCAGCGCGCCGGTGACGACGCCCGCCGCACCGCACGCGCCCTGCGCGCCGAACGGGCGGAGATCGCGGGTGCCCCCGAGACCCTGCCCGAGATCGATCCGGACGCCCCGCGCGTACCGCTGCCCGCGCTGCGCGAGGCGTACCGCTCCGCTTCCCAGCTCTACGAGAAGGTCGGCGTCGGCGCCGACCTCCGTGCCGAACAGGCCCGCGCCGAGGGCGACGAGAGCGCCGCGCTCGCCGAACTGGACCGCCTCACCAACAAGGTCCGCACCCGCGCCGCCCAGCTCCTCGAAGGCACCGACGGCGCGGACGGGCCCTCCCGTCAGGCGGCCGCCGCGCGCGCCGAGTCGCTGGTGCAGATGCTGGAGACCCGGGCCTCCGAGGCGAGCGAACGGCTCGGACGGCTGCGCGGCGAGGCCGAGCGCCTCGCCCCCGCCGATGGCGAGGCCCACACCGAACTGCCCGAGGAGCGGGTCCCGGGCGACGCCGAGCAGGCACAGGGCCTGCTGCGCGCCGCCACCCATGACCTCGCCACGTACACGGAGTCCCTGGAGACCGCGCGCGAGACACACGCCGCCCTGCTGCGCGCCCACCGCGCCGCCGAGGACGCGGCGGGCGGCTTCGACGAGACCGCGGCCCTCCTCCGCGATCTGCTGCGGGACCAGCAGGAGCAGCAGGACCCCGCCGAGGAGAGCCCCGCGCCCTACCCGGGCGATCTCGCCGAGGCCCGTCAGTCCGCCGCCGAGGCCCGCCGCTCCCTGCGCGGCTGCGCCACGGACCTCTCCGCCGCGGAGGGCGCCGTCCGCGAGGCGAGCGATGTGCTCATCCGGCACGCCAACGCCACCCGGTACGAGCAGGTGCGCACCCCGGCGCGGCAGCAGATCCGGGAACTGCCCGCGGCGACCCTGCCGGACCACGCGGCCAAATGGGCCGAGGCGTTCGCCCCCCGGCTCCGCGTCCTCACCGATGAACTAGGACAGTTGGAGCGCAACCGGGACACGATCGTCGACCGGCTGCGCGGCCTGGTCGAGTCGGCGCTCGCCACGCTCCGCTCCGCCCAGCGGCTCTCCCGGCTGCCCGAGGGCCTGGGGGAGTGGTCCGGCCAGGAGTTCCTGCGGATCCGCTTCGAGGAGCCCGACCACGCGACGCTCGCCGAACGGCTCGGCGAGGTCATCGACGAGGCGACCCGCGCGGCGGTCAAGAAGAACTCCGCCGCGGCCTACGGAGAGGGCCGCCGGGACGGTATGTCCTTGCTGCTGCGGGGGGTCCAGGCCGCCCTCCAGCCCAAGGGCATCGCCGTGGAGATCCTCAAGCCGGACGCCGTGCTCCGCGCCGAGCGCGTCCCGGTCGGACAGATGGGGGACGTCTTCTCCGGCGGTCAGCTGCTGACCGCCGCCATCGCCCTCTACTGCACGATGGCCGCGCTGCGCAGCAACGACCGGGGCCGGGACCACCACCGCCACGCGGGGACGCTCTTTCTCGACAACCCCATCGGGCGGGCCAACGCCACCTATCTGCTGGAGCTCCAGCGCGCCGTCTCGGACGCGCTCGGGGTGCAGCTCCTCTACACGACCGGCCTCTTCGACACGACGGCGCTCGCCGAGTTCCCCCTGGTGATCCGGCTGCGTAACGACGCCGATCTGCGGGCGGGGCTGAAGTACATCAGCGTGGAGGAGCATCTGCGGCCGGGGCTGCCGCAGCGGGACCCGTCGGCCGAAGCGGTCCATGGGGAGATCACGGCGACGCGGATGTTCAAGCGGGCACCCATGACACCGGCACCGGCACCAGCACCGGCATCGGCACCCGTACCGGTACCGCCCTCCACGTCCACACCGACTTCCACGTCCGCCTCTGCCGTCACGTCGGCCCCGGCCCCGGCGTCTGCCTCTGCTGTCACGCCGACCTCGGCCGTCACCTCCACCCCGGCCCCGACCGCGGACGACCCGCCGTCCTCCAGCGGGAGCGAGCGGGACGAGTAGACCGCCGTCCGTTTCTGTCCGGTTCTGTCCGGGCGCAGCGCCTTGCCGTCGTGCGCCCGGACCGGCCGGAGTGCGCGCCCTGGCACCCTCGGTCCGTCCGGGACGCGGGACACCACGGACAGCCGGACTCGGCCCATCGCCCGGCCTCGTACCGAAGGACAGGAGTTCGGGGGCGTCATGCCACCTGGGAGAGCCGCTCCCGCCTGCGTATACGGGAGCTCTGACGGGCCGCCGCCTTCGCCGCGCGCCGCGCCCGGCGGCGCTCCCGCCGCAGCGCGCGGGCGCTGCTGCTCGGCTCCGAGATCACCCCGTGGCGCTGCTTCCACACCTGACGGGTGACCCAGACATCGAGGACCGCCCAGGTGGCGGCGACCGTGCTCGCGACACTGCTCAGCACCATCGGGAAGGCCAGCCACGAGCCCGCCAGGGTGCAGAGGAAGGCGACCATCCCCTGGATCAGCGTCAGTGAGGCGATGAGCACCGCGCGTACGGCCGCCGTGCGGACCGGATCCGCCAGCCGCATCCGCGCCACGGGCTCGTCCACCCAGAGCTGACGCGTCATCGGCGATCCGTCCCCGGCCCCTGACGTGGCCCCGGCGGTGCCTTCGGCCCGACGACCGCTGCGACGACGCCCTTCCCTGTCCATTCCGTCTCCCACTCCCCACGTCCCCCTGTCCGTCCCCTCCAGGGGACTGCCCGGCATTCCGCCGCTTTACTCGATCCCGGACCGGCCCGAGACCCGTCCCCTACCAGCTCAGGACCCGTTCCCTACCGGCTCCTGACCGGCCCCTCTCCTGACCGGCCCGGTGCCCACTCCCGGTCCATGGTGGACCGATCGGGGAGCCGCCCCACGCACCGGAACCGCCTCCGGCACGACGGGCCCGGTGTACCGGCGCGCGGGCCCGGTGTCATCGGCGCGCCGCCGAGCTCTCCATCAGCCCCTGTGAGAGCGGCGCGGTCCCCTGGGCCCCGCCGACCCTCGTACACAAAGACGAACAATCGGCACGGATGATTCCCGCATCCCGGACAGGAGTCGAATGATTTCAGCCATCCGGCATCGGATTGGCCCCGATGTGTCGCCCGCTCTCCCCGACACGCCGGGAACGGCAACTCCTTGAATACCGGGACAAGATATGTGCAACGGCGCTGCGGTAGGCCGAAAATCGTCCGGACGTGTCTTCGAGTTGTCCCTGTGACAGTAGTAGGCTCGCGCCGTTTGCTGACGGGACGGGCACGAAACGCCCTTCTGGCGTGAAGAGTTCGAGCAGGGGGAGGCCATGCGCTTTCGCGGGAAGTCCATCCGCCGGAAGATCGTGGCGTTGTTGCTGGTACCGCTGGTCTCGCTCACCGCGCTGTGGGGCTTCTCCACCTTCGTGACCGGACAGGAGGCCCGGCGGCTGCTGGACGCGAGCGCCGTCTCCGAGGCGATCGGCGACCCCGTGCTCGATGTGATCGACGTGATCCAGGACGAGCGCCGCCAGACGCTCGTCCACCTCGCCGACCCCCGTTCCGCCGCCGCGCTGATCGCGCTGCGCGAGAAGCGGGCCGTCACCGACCGGGCCGTCGCCAAGGTGACGAACGAGGCGTCCACGGAGAAGGTGCGCTCCAACCTCAGCACGCAGAACCGTGCCAAGCTCACCGCGCTCTCCGACGGGATGAAGGGTCTGCCCGCCCTGCGCCGGTCCGTGGAGGCGGGCGCTGTCACCCGGGTCCAGGCGCTGGACTTCTACAACCGCGTCATCGACCCCGGCTTCACCTTCCTCACCACCCTGCACGCTCTCAACGACGCCGACGCCGAGCGCGAGGGCCTCGCCTTCGTGGGCCTGGTCCGCGCCCTGGAGACGCTCTCCCGCGAGGACGCCCTGATCACCTCGGCCTTCACCGCGGGCGAGGTCACCTCCGCCGAGGTGCGCCAGCTCACTGACCTCGTCGCCAACCGCGAGCTGTACTACGAGATCAACCTGGAGGCGCTGCCCGCCGAGGAACGCGGCATCTACCGCTCGTTCTGGCTCGGCCCCCAGACCGCCCCCCTGCGCGAGGCCGAGGAGCGGCTGATCGTCCGTGGCGGGGTGGACGAGGGCGACGCCGCCGACACCCGCGAGTGGCAGACCGCCCTGACCCCCGTCCTCAACGAGCTGCGCCGTGAGGTCAGCGCCTCGGGCGAACGGCACCAGGACCGGGTCGGCCCCGCCGCCTACGGCGTCTTCGTCCAGGCCGGCATCGCGGGCATCCTCGGCTTCCTCGCCCTCCTAGTCTCGATCATCGTCTCCGTACGTATCGGACGCGACCTGATCCGCAACCTCTCCCGGCTGCGCAAGGAGGCCCACGAGGTCTCCGATGTACGCCTCCCCAGTGTGATGCGCCGTCTCGCCGCCGGGGAACAGGTCGACGTCGAGACCGAGGCACCGCGCCTGGAGTACGAGAAGGACGAGATCGGCCAGGCCGGTCACGCCCTCAACACGCTTCAGCGCGCGGCCGTCGAGGCCGCCGTGCGCCAGGCCGAGATGCGACGCGGCGTCTCCGAGGTGTTCGTCAACCTCGCCCGCCGCAACCAGGTACTCCTCCACCGCCAGCTCACCCTCCTCGACGCTATGGAGCGGCGCACCGAGGACACCGAGGAACTCGCCGACCTCTTCCGTCTTGACCACCTCACCACCCGTATGCGCCGTCACGCCGAGGGCCTGGTCATCCTCTCCGGTGCTGCGCCCTCCCGGCAGTGGCGCAAGCCCGTCCAGCTGATGGACGTCGTCCGCGCGGCGGTCGCCGAGGTCGAGGACTACGAGCGCATCGAGGTGCGCAGGCTCCCGCGCATCGGTGTGAGCGGTCCCGCCGTCGGTGACATGACCCATCTGATCGCCGAACTCCTGGAGAACGCGACCGTGTTCTCCCCGCCGCACACCGGGGTCCAGGTGCACGGTGAACGCGTCGCCAACGGGTTCACCCTGGAGATCCACGACCGTGGCCTCGGTATGGCCCCCGACGCGCTGCTCGACGCCAACCTGAGGCTCGCGGAGACACCGGAGTTCGAGCTCTCCGACACCGACCGGCTGGGACTGTTCGTCGTCAGCAGGCTCGCCCAGCGCCAGGGTGTACGGGTCTCGCTCCAGCCCTCTCCGTACGGCGGTACGACCGCGATCGTCTTCATTCCCGCGGGACTGCTCACCGAGGCGCCCGAGAGCCACGGCAGCGGGTTCCGGCTCGACCGCAAGGACGAACGCGCCACCAAGGGAGGCCGGGAGAGACGTTCCGGCGACATCGACCGGCGGGCGCGCACCCTCGGGCCCGACGACGGCCCCGAGGACTCCGGCTCCGGCTCGGCGATCGACGACACCGCTGAGACCGCCGAGGCCGGTGAGACCGACAGGATCCAGAAGACGGACGGCACGGGCTTCACGGTGAACGGGGCCCGTCCCGCGACGGGCGGCCCCGCGTTCGCGCCCGACGGCTCCGCGTCCCCGGCCGGTCGGTCCGGTTCCGCCACCGACGGCCCGGACATCACACCCGGCCCCGGCTTCGCCCGCCCCACCGGCCCCGGGTCCCGTGGCGGAAAGGGCATGCCCCGGCGCCGCGCCAACGGAGGTTCCCTCCACGGCGGTCCGGTCCGGCGTGATCCCTCGTCCACCGGCCCGCGTGATCCCTTCGGCACCGCCGATGACCCGTTCGGCGGCTCGACCGGCCTCGCCGGGGCCGGACCCTTGAGCGATCCCGACTCCCTGATGGGCCCGCAGACGCCCACGGACACGGATGGCGCCCGAGGCCCGCTGGACCCTGACGGTCCCCCCGAATCCTTCGAAGGCCCGGCCGACCAGGACGAGTTCCGTCCCCGGCCCCGTGCCCGCCGCCGCCCGGCCGCCGACGAACGCCCTCAGGACCGGGACCAGGAGTGGATCGCCGCCCCCGTGCCGCTGCCGCGTCGCAAACCGCCCACGCTGGTGTCCGACCGTGGACGTAGAGTGGATGAGCCGGGCCGCACCCGCCCGGCGCCCGTACCCGACCCGACCCGCGCCGAGGAGTCCCCGCGCCGACGCGCCGCCGAAGCGGAGTCCGCACTGATCGATGGTCTGCCCCGCCGGGTCCGCCAGGCCAGCCTCGCCCCCCAGCTCCGGGAGGGCGCGGCCGGCGGCGCTGGCGCCGACGTCGAGCGGGACGCGGAGGAGGTACGCAGCCGGATGGCCTCCATGCAGCGGGGATGGCAGCGGGCGCGGCTGAAGAACGCAAGCGAGGCTGACGACGCCGACGGGGCCCAGGGGAGCGGCCCCGGCTCGTCAGCACGACGAACGACATCGGAGGGGGACGGTCGATGACCGCACCGCACGCCGCAGCGAACGCCGTCGGCGGACGCCCGGCCGCCAAGGCATCCGGCGAGCTCAACTGGCTTCTGGATGAGCTGGTCGAGCGCGTCGGCAGCATACAGAGGGCCCTTGTGCTCTCCAGCGACGGTCTGGCCAGGGGTACGTCGCGCGAGCTGAGCCGGGAGGACAGCGAGCACCTCGCCGCCGTGGCGTCCGGCTTCCACAGCCTGGCCAAGGGGGTGGGCCGCCACTTCGACGCGGGTGAGGTCCGTCAGACCGTCGTGGAGCTGGACGAGGCGTTCCTGTTCGTCACCGCCGCGGGCGACGGCAGTTGTCTGGCCGTCCTGGCCGACGCGGACTCCGATGTCGGCCAGGTGGCGTACGAGATGACGCTCATGGTCAAGCGCGTCGGGGTCCACCTCGGCACCGCGCCGCGAAGCGGTCACGCCGCCGGAGGGTGAGGGTTCCGGCATGAGTGACCCGACTCACCAAGCCCCGCACCCGCACCACTACTTCGACGCCGACGCGGGCCCGGTCGTCCGCCCGTACGCGATGACCCGTGGCCGCACGAGCAGTACGACGGTCCACCACCGGCTCGATCTGATCGCCCTGGTGGTGGCCGAGCCCGACGCGGGCCATCCGGCCCACGACCAGTCGCTCTCCCCGGAGCATGTGGAGATCGTCGAACGCTGTCTGGAGTCCTCGCAGTCGATCGCCGAGCTCGCCGCCGGTCTCGATCTGCCCGTCGGCGTGGTGCGTGTGCTCGTCGGCGATCTCGTCGAGGACTCCCTGGTCCACGTAACCCGTCCCGTTCCTCCGGCCGAGCTGCCGGACGTGAGTATTCTCCGCGAGGTGATCAATGGTCTTCGGGCGCTCTAGCGGTCGGCGACCCGTCGAACCGGTGACCTTGAAGATTCTGGTCGCGGGTGGTTTCGGCGTAGGCAAGACCACCCTGGTGGGGGCGGTCAGCGAGATCCAGCCACTCCGTACCGAGGAGGCGCTGAGCGAGGCGGGCCGACCCGTGGACGACACGGCGGGGGTGGAGACCAAGACCACCACCACCGTCGCCATGGACTTCGGCCGGATCACCCTCCGCGAGGACCTGGTCCTCTACCTCTTCGGCACCCCGGGCCAGGACCGCTTCTGGTTCCTCTGGGACGAACTGGCCCAGGGCGCGCTCGGCGCGGTGGTACTCGCGGATACCCGCCGACTGGAGGACTCCTTCGCCGCCGTCGACTACTTCGAGCGCCGGGGCATCTCCTTCACCGTCGCCGTCAACTGCTTCGAGGGTGCACGGCGCTTCGCGCCGGAGAGCGTCCGGGCGGCGCTCGACCTCGACCCGCAGGTGCCGCTGCTGCTGTGTGACGCCCGCGACCGCGAGTCCGTCAAGGAGGTGCTGGTGGCGGTGGTCGAACACGCGCTGGCGACGGTCACCGGCACCCGCGAGCCCGCCGACGCCTGACGTCGCGCGGGAGCGCCCGCGCGGTGTGCCGGGCGGTCCGGCGGTGTCCCACCGGCGTCCGGGTGCATCCGCGCGCCCACCCGCACCCTTGTGCGCCCGTACACCGCGGCATGAGCCGCGGCATGAGCCGGGCCGTGAGCCCGGTCCTGAATCCGCGCCGTGAGCCCGGTCCGTGATGCGGGGGACGCAGGCTCGGCACGACCTCCTGGTGATGCACACCCCTGGTTATGAAACACCCTGGTCAGGGGCCCACCTCTGGTACTCGGGGGCCCTTCCCCCGTCGTGATCACCGTCGTGAACACCCATGGCCAGGGACCCGCCCCGCCGACGGTGGACCGGCGCGCCCGCCGCCCGTGGAATCCGACGCGGCGGACGCGCCGCCGGTCAGAACGCCACTTTCACCAGCAGCCCCGCCAGCACCCCGCCGACCAGCGGTCCGACCACCGGCACCCAGGCGTACCCCCAGTCGGACGTTCCCTTCTGGGGTATCGGCAGCAGCGCGTGCGCCAGCCGTGGTCCCAGATCCCGCGCGGGGTTGACCGCGTAGCCCGTGGGTCCGCCCAGGCTGAGGCCGATCCCCACCACCAGCAGGGAGACCAGCAGGATCGAGATGCCCGAGCCGTAGATCCCGGCTCCCTCGTCCCCGATCGGTCCCACCCCGATGCCCTCGTTGCGGCCGAACGCCAGGATGGGGACGACCAGGGCCACGGTGGCGATGACCTCGGTGAGGGTGTTGCTGACCGGACGGCGTACCTCCGGCCCGGTGGCGAAGATCCCGATGGTCGGCTGGGTCAGTGTGGTCTCCCCGTTGGCCCGGAACTGCTCGTAGTAGACCAGATAGGCCAGCGCGGCCCCGATGGCGGCGCCCACCAGCTGCGCCAGGACATACAGCGGCACCTTGCCCCACTCCCCGGTGTCGACGGCGAGCGCCAGCGTGACGGCGGGGTTGAGGTGGCCGCCGGAGAGGGGCGCGGCCGTATAGGCCCCCGCCAGCACTCCGAAGCCCCAGCCGAAGGTGATCACGACCCAGCCGGAGGCCTTGGCCTTGGAGCGGTGCAAGGTGACGGCGGCGCAGACCCCGACGCCGAAGAGGAGCAGGATCGCGGTGCCGATGACCTCACCGACGAAGATGTCTCCGTTGCTCATGGCGGCTCCTATGCCCTCGCCCGGGACCGGAGTCCGGGGCGTACGAGTGAACGGGCGTACGTGGCAGGTGCGTATGGCGAGTGCGTGTCATCCGCTCGCGGAAACGGGAGCCTGGGGCACGTTCCGTCACCGCTCCCGGCGAGCGTGCCGAGAAGGCAGTGTTCACCGGGCGTCTGGGGGCGTCAAGGCCGCCCTCGTGCCGTACACCGGAAGGCTCAGCGGACCGCGATCACCGCCGAACCATGCCCGAACAGGCCCTGGTTGGCGCTGATCCCCACCCGTGCCCCGGCCACCTGCCGCGCCCCGGCGCCGCCGCGCAGCTGCCAGGTCAGCTCACAGACCTGGGCGATGGCCTGCGCGGGGACGGCCTCACCGAAGGAGCACAGCCCACCGCTGGGGTTCACCGGAAGCCGCCCGCCGAGCGCGGTCACCCCCTCCCGTACCAGGGTGGCTCCCTCGCCGGGGCCGCAGAGGCCGAGATCCTCGTACCACTCCAGTTCCATCGCCGTGGAGAGGTCGTATACCTCCGCCAGTGAGAGGTCCCCGGGGCCGATCCCGGCTTCCTCGTACGCGGCCTGTCCCAGCGACGCGCGGAAGGACATGCCCGCCGGGCCGCTCGGCGGTCCGGCCGGAGGGCCAACCGGTGGATCGGCCGGCGGCCCGGCACCGCGCGCCGAGTCCGTGGCGATGTCGGGCAGGTCGAGGGTGGTCCGCGGATAGACCGGCGACGGTGTGGCCACGGCACGGATACGGACGGGGGCGCCCGCTCCATGCCGCCGGGCGAACGCCAGGCTGGAGAGGACCAGCGCCGCCCCGCCGTCGGAGGTGGCGCAGATGTCCAGCAGCCGCAGCGGGTCGGCGACCACCGGCGAGGCCGCGACCTCACCGGCGGTGACCGCCGTGCGGTAGCGGGCCGAGGGGTTGAGGGCCCCGGCCGCCGCGTTCTTGACCTTCACCCGGGCGAAGTCCTCGGGCCGCTCCCCGTACACCGCCATCCGGCGCCGGGCGTAGAGCGCGAAGTAGGCGGGGTTGGTCGCGCCCAGGACACGGAAGCGGACCCAGTCGGGGTCCTCGGGCCGCTCACCCGCCACGGGGGCGAAGAACCCTTTCGGCGCCGCGTCGGCGCCCACCACCAGGACCACCTCGGCCTGTCCCGCCAGGATCTGCGCCCGCGCGGCCCCGATCGCCTGGGCGCCCGAGGCGCACGCGGCGTAGACACTGGTGACGCGCGCTCCCTGCCAGCCGAGCGCGCGGGCGAACGTCGCCCCCGCCACATAGCCGGGATACCCGCCGCGTACGGTGTCGGCGCCCACGATCGCGTCGATCCGCCGCCAGTCGATCCCGGCGTCGTCAAGGGCGGCCCGCGCCGCGACGGTTCCGTACCGTACGAAACTGTGGCCCCACTTGCCCCAGGGGTGCATTCCGGCGCCGAGGACCGCGATGTCCTCGCTCATACGGACCCGGCCCCGCCGGGCATGAGCGGCCGCCAGTGCCAGGTGGTCCAGACGGTCTCCGCGTCCTCGTGGAGCACCCCGGGCACCAGCTCGGCCTCCATCCCCACCGCGAGATCGGCCACCGACACTCCCGGTGGCGCCTGACCGAGCACCACCATCCGCTCGTCGGCCAGCTCCACCGCGATCAGGGTGGTCGGCTCCCAGGGCACCCGGAGGTCGGAGACATAGGGCGGGGGCGGCCGGTAGCGGCCGTCGGTGTACGACCAGATCCGGCCGCGCCGCGAGAGTGGCACCCGGACCAGCTCGGTGGCGCCACAGCCAGGCGCGCGGCAGAAGAACTCCTCCGGCGGGAAGAACACGGTGGAACACCGGGCGCACTCGGAGCCGAGGAGCCGGAACTCCGCCTCGGGCCCGTCCTCGGTGAACCATCCGGCCATGACCGGCGTGCGCGCCACGGGACCTCCCCACAGGACATCTGATGGAGCGTCAGAAGTGTGTCATGGTTCAGCCGTTCTCGGCGAGCCATGCGGCGGCGGTCTCGCCCAGCTCCCCGTCCCGCCCCGCCAGCATCATCCGGATCATCCGCATATCACCCCGAAGGGACCAGATCGGATGCCCAAAAGTGGCCGGATTGTTTCCCTCGATCAGGAAATGCGCAGGCCAGGCCGTCCCGTACCCGATCAGCGGTAGCGCCGCCGCGTACCGCCTGCGTCCCCGGGCGACGCCGTAGACGCTCACCGCCAGCCCCGTCAGCGTCCCCGCGCAGTGCACCCAGCGGGTCGCCGCCTTGGAGTGCATCGCGACGTAGTAGGGCCAGAACTCCTCGTACGAAGCGAACGTCCGCTCGATCGTGTCAGCCATGGGCGCACGGTAGTGCGCCCATCGACAACCGGCCAGACGCCGACCCGGCGCCCCCGGTACGGGATACAGTCCACCGGTGCCCCAGGACGCCTACTGCGGAAACTGCGGAGCCCCCTATGGCTCCCTGACCGGCTGGCCACGCACCTGCCCGAGCTGTGGCCACACCTCCTACCGCAACCCGCTCCCCGTCGCCATCGCCCTCCAGCCCGCCCACGACGCCCAAGGCGCCGGACTGATCGTCATCACCCGTGCCATCGAACCGCACTGCGGCGGGGTCGCCCTCCCCGGCGGCTATGTCGACCTCGACGAGGAGTGGCAGGGCGCCGTGGTGCGCGAACTCCGGGAGGAGACCGGCATCGAGGCATCCGCCACGGACGTCCGTCTCGCCGACGCCCTCAGCTCACCGGACGGCCACCTCCTCCTCTTCGGTCTGCTCCCCGCCCGCCCGCTGGCGGAACTCCCACCCACGCGCCCGACCGCCGAGACCGCCGCCCGTGGGCTGCTGCGCACCCCGAGAGAGCTGGCGTTCCCGCTCCACACCACAGCGGTACGGCGCTGGTTCATGGGCCGCTACGGCTAGGGCGTGTCCGCAAAGTAGCGGCGTCCTCCCCCCGGACGAAGTCCAGAGGGCGGGACCCGCGGCGTCCGGTGCTGGGGGTACCCCCAGACTCCGTCCGGGGGTACCCCCTCCCGGGCCGCAGGGCCCAGGGGGAGTGTGTGCCGGGCGTCGCGGGCCAGGCGGGACTTTGCGAACACGCCCCAGGCCATCACAACCGCCCAGCCCCCAGTCCCCGCACCCGCACCGGCCAGCGCACCGGCCCCGTACCGCCGTTGCGCAGCCGCCGGACCTTCACCCGACCGTCGGAGAGCCGGGTGGAGTACCGCTCCATCTCCACCCGCTCCCAGCCGTCCCCGGTGTCCGCGACCACCAGACCACCGCCCCGCCGTCCCTCCGCGGGCGCCCACACCTCCAGTTCCGTACGTCCGTCGGAGCCCCGCACGGGAATCACCGAGCCACCCCGGGCGAACACCGGCACCCGCGACAGCGGGGCGTCCACCAGCACCAGGCCCGGCCCGTCGTACATCCGGCCCGTCGCCACCTCGTACCACCGGCCGCGCGGCAGCCGCACGGACCGGCGCACCGCGCCCCGCTCCAGCACCGGCGCCACCAGCAGCGCGTCCCCCAGCAGAAACGCGTCCTCGCAGTCGCGCAGCGCCCGGTCCTTCGGCGAGCCCCACCACACCGGCCGTACATAGGGGGCGCCCGTCAGCCGCGCCAGATGCGCCAGCGTCACGAAGTACGGCCGCAACCGCTCCCGCTCCACCAGGGCCGCCCGCGCGTGCTCCAGCACCCGGGGCCCGAACTCCCACGGCTCCCGGCGCCCCGCGTCGATCGCGCAGTGCGTACGGAACAGCGGCAGATAGGCACCCAGCTGGAACCAGCGCAGATACAGCTCCGGCGACGGATCACCGTTGAAGCCGCCCACATCGGGCCCCGAGTACGGCACCCCGCACAGCCCCAGCCCCAGTACCAGCGCGAGCGAGGCACGCAGCCCCGGCCACCCCGTGGCGACATCCCCCGACCAGGTCCCGCCGTAGCGGTGCATCCCCGCCCAGCCCGAGCGGGAGAAGAGGAACGGACGCTCCTGCGGCCGCAGCCGCCGCAGCGCCGTGTACCCGGCGCTCGCCATCATCAGTCCATAGACATTGTGTGCCTCCCTGTGGTCCCCGCCCCGGCCCTCCAACGCGTGACGCGCCGACAGCGGAAGCGTCGTCTCGCCGAAGGCCGCGAAGGAGACCGGCTCGTTCATGTCATGCCACACCCCCGAGAAGCCCTGCGCCAGCCGCTCCTCGTACCACTCACCCCACCAGCGGCGCGCCACCGGATCGGTGAAGTCCGGGTAGACACAGTCACCCGGCCACACCACACCCCGCACCTCACGTCCGCGCCGGTCCCGCACGAACGCCCCGGCCGCCACCCCGCTGTCGTACACCGAGTACCCCGGCTCGGCCTTCACAGCGGGATCGACGATCGACACCAGCCGCACCCCATCCTCCTCCAGCTCCCGGGCGAGCGCGGGAAGCTGTGGATAACCTTCCCGGTCCACCGTGAAGACCCGGTGCCCGGCGTAGTGGTCGATGTCCAGGTGGAGCGCCGACAGCGGCAACCCCCGCGCCCGGTACCCCGCCACGATCCTGCGCACCTCGGCCGTGCCACCGAAGCCCCAGCGGGCGTGCTGAGGACCCAGCGCCCACCCGGGCGGCACGGCGGCCGCCCCCGTCAGCCGCGCCCAGCGCGCCATGATCCGGGCCGGAGTGCCCACGATGACCCAGCACCGCAGAGGGCCGCCCGTCATCCGGACCTCGCTGGTCCCGGCCCGGTCATGCCCCGAACCGGCGCCCTCCCGGCCCTCCTGGAGCAGTACCCGGCCGTCCCACGCGTTGTCGTAGAAGGCCAGGTGTGTCCCCGCGTCCGCGACCACCACCTGCACCGGCATCGTGATGTACAGCGGATCGTCGCCAGGCCCGAACGACCCCTTCGGATCGGTGTTCCACAACCGGTAGGAACCGTCCCGCAACCGAGGACCCGAGGCCCGGCCCCCAAGCCCGAAGAAGCGCGCGTCCGCCGCCACCTCCGTCCGCTGCACCCAGCGGCCCCCGCCCCCAGCCACCCGCTCCCACCAGCGCGGCGGCAGTTCGCGCCGGAGTACGACGCCCCCCGGCGTCCGGACCTCGACAGCGCCGTGGCGCGACACCTCCACCGTCACCCGCTCCGACACCACCCGCCAGCCGCCGTCCTTGTCCGGCTCCAGCTCGGCGCGGGGATCAGGCTCCGGCGGGACCCCGCCCAGCGCGTACGAGGGCTCCGCGTCCGCTCCGTCCCACCCCCAGAACACCGCGCCCCCGCGCACCACACAGATCCGCAACTCCGACCGGGCGAACCGGACCACACCGCCCCCGGGCAGCGGCTCCGCCCCGGTCACCGGCCCCGGTACCCGCGCCCGTTCCGCCCCCCGCGCCCGCCGCCGGAGCTCGTGCGCGTCGGCGCGCCGCCGTCGCCACGCGAAGCGCAGCGCGCGCCACCCCCTGGGAGACGTGAACTTCCGTACCGAGCGCACCAGATCCCGACCGTCCATGCAGCTCAGCGTGCCACCAGAGAAGCCGCGAAGGAGAGGCGTTCGACTCCCGTTCACCCCCTCTTCCACCCGCTACCAGGGAGGCGGCCTCCTCTCCACCACACGGACGGCCGCGCGCCGTGCCCACCCGCCCGCGCACCGACCCCCGTCCACCCACGCCGCCCCGGGTGTCCCAAGGGCGGCCGCCCGGGGCGGCGTGGATGTACCCCGGGTGCCGGGATCGCCGGCCGCCCGGGGCGGCGTACGCGTGACCCGCGCCAGGCCCTTCGTCCCCGCGACCACCCCACCGGTGGGCCAGTCCCACCCCACCAGCCCCGCTCTGGTGCGAAAGACGATCACGTGGCATCGTCCCTGTCAGCGTCAACCGCGCACCCCGCGCCCGTGCGCCCCACCCACCCGCGCAGCCACCCGGGAGCCGCCCCATGACCCCAGCAGCGAACTCCGCCCCCCTGTGGCAGCCGGACGCCGAACGGATCGCCGGCGCGACCGTCACCCGCTTCCAGAGCTGGGCATCCGAGCGCTACGGTGCCCCCGCCGACGGCGGCTACCCCGCACTGCACCGCTGGTCCGTGGAGGAACTGGAGACCTTCTGGCGCGCCATCGCGGACTGGTTCGACATCCGCTTCACCACCCCGTACGAGACGGTTCTCGCCGACCGTGCGATGCCCGGCGCCCGCTGGTTCCCCGGCGCGACCCTCAACTACGCGGAACACGCCCTGCGCGCCGCCGCCGACCGCCCGGACGCGCCCGCGCTGCTCCATGTCGACGAGACCCATGAACCGACGCCCGTCACCTGGTCGGAGCTGCGCCGTCAGGTCGGGGCGCTCGCCGCCGAACTACGCGCTCTCGGCGTACGCCCCGGCGACCGGGTCAGCGGCTACCTGCCCAACATCCCCCAGGCCGCCATCGCGCTCCTCGCCACCGCCGCCGTCGGCGGCGTCTGGACCTCCTGCGCCCCCGACTTCGGCGCCCGCAGCGTCCTCGACCGCTTCCAGCAGGTCGAACCCGTCGTCCTGTTCACCGTCGACGGCTACCGCTACGGCGGCAAGGAACACGACCGTACCGACACCGTCGCCGAACTCCGCCGCGAGCTGCCCACCCTCCGCGCCGTCGTCCACATCCCCCTCCTCGGCACCCCCGCCCCCGAGGGCGCGCTGGACTGGAGCGACCTCACCTCCGGCACCGCCGAGCCCGTCTTCGAGCCGGTCCCCTTCGACCATCCCCTATGGGTCCTGTACTCCTCCGGCACCACCGGGCTGCCCAAGGCGATCGTCCAGTCCCAGGGGGGCATCCTCGTCGAGCACCTCAAACAGCTCGCCCTCCACTGCGACCTCGGCCCGGACGACCGTTTCTTCTGGTACACCTCCACCGGCTGGATGATGTGGAACTTCCTCGTCTCCGGCCTGCTCACAGGCACCACGGTCGTCCTGTACGACGGGAGCCCAGGCCACCCCGACACCGGCGCCCAGTGGAGCGTGGCCGAACGCACCGGAGCCACCTTCTTCGGCACCTCCGCCGCCTATGTGATGGCCTGCCGCAAGGCCGGGGTCCACCCCGCGCGCGACTATGACCTCTCCCGCGTGGCCTGCGTCGCCACCACCGGGTCGCCGCTGCCCCCGGACGGGTTCCGCTGGCTGCACGACGAGGTCGCCGACGACCTGTGGATCGCCTCCGTCAGCGGTGGCACGGACGTGTGCAGCTGCTTCGCGGGCGCTGTCCCCACCCTCCCGGTGCACATCGGCGAACTCCAGGCCGCCTGCCTCGGCACCGACCTCCAGTCCTGGGACCCCCACGGCAACCCCCTCGTCGGCGAGGTCGGCGAACTCGTCGTCACCAACCCCATGCCGTCCATGCCGATCCGCTTCTGGAACGACCCGGACGGCAGCCGCTACCGCGAGAGCTACTTCGAGATGTTCCCGGGCGTCTGGCGCCACGGCGACTGGATCACCCTCACCGACCACGGTTCCGTCATCATCCACGGCCGCTCCGACTCCACCCTCAACCGCCAGGGAGTACGGATGGGATCGGCCGACATCTACGAGGCGGTCGAACGCCTCCCCGAGATCCGCGAATCCCTCGTCATCGGGGTCGAGGAGCCGGATGGCGGCTACTGGATGCCCCTCTTCGTCCACCTCGCCCCCGGCGCCACCCTCGACGACGACCTGCGCGCCCGCGTCAAGGCCACCATCCGCGAAGTGCTCTCGCCCCGCCACCTCCCGGACGAGATCATCGAGATCCCCGCCGTCCCCCACACCCTCACCGGCAAGCGCCTCGAAGTCCCCGTCAAGCGACTCCTCCAGGGCACCCCCCTCACCCGGGCGGTCAACCCCGGCTCCGTCGACAACGCCGCCCTGCTCTCCTTCTACGAGGAGCTCGGCCGCACCCGCGTCCGCTGACCGTTGTCAGTGCCTGCCCTTACGGTGAGTCATCAGTGATCGAACCATCACGATCGACCGACCACAGGGGGAGACATGACGTACGGCAAGGAACCCGGCAAACGGCCCACCCGGCGGACCAGGCCCGCCCCACGGCGCGGCAGCACCCGCCCCAGGACCCCGTCCGGACAGCGGCGCGCCCTGCGCCGCGAAGTCGTCTCCACCGTCGGCGTCCTCGCCGACGGCACCGACTTCGCGGCCATGCGCGGCTACCAGACCTTCGCCTTCGACAGCCATCCGGCCTATCTCCGGCAGGTAGAGGCCCTGCTGAGATCCCTGGCCGACGACGAGCTCTCCACCCGCGTGGCGCTCTTCGACCCGGAGGACTTCGCCGCGTTCTGCTCCGAGCAGGGCCTCGACCCGGACACCGCCCTCAGCCGCAGCCGCTACACGGCCCAGCTCGCGACCCAGGGCGCCACCATCGCCTACACCGGCCAGCCGCTGGAGACGCTGCTGCCCGGGCTCATCAGCGCCGCCGTCCGCCGCGCCACCTGGGAGTACGCGACGACGGTCCTGGCCGACATCGGCCGCTGCGCCCACTGTGGCCAGGACATCGGCACCGCCGCCTTCGACCGGGCCGCCCACCTCCTGGTGCGACTCCTGGAAGCGGTGGGTCCGGGCGTCCACCACCTCGTGTGCAGCGTCCAGGGCCCCCAGGAACAGCTCCTGGCCGTGCTCCACACCGAGGCTGATTCCCCGGGCGAGGGCCCCGCCCCGGCCGATACCGCCGAGGCGGCCGAGTTCACCACCGTCCTCGCCACCGCCATCGCCCTCGACAACCCCGGCGGAGTGGTACTCCGCACCAGTACCCCCGGCGCCCCCGACCGTCTTCGCGGCTGGCGCCTCCAGGCCGCCTCACTCCATCCCCTCACCGAGGCGGAGGTCTTCAACGCCTACTGCACCGACGCCACCACCGGCGAACCCCTGCCACCCGAGCCCGGAGTGGAGTACCGCGCGGGCTTCGACATCGGAGCCGACGACCCCGAGCCCCACCACTGATCCCGCGGAACTCCGCTCAGCGACGAGGACACGGCGGCGGTCCTCAGAAAAGGAGCGCTCCCCGTACAGAACGCGGACGGCACAGAGAACACCGATACCACTGACAACACCAATACCACCGACAGCACTGAACGGGGAGGAGAACACAGCCATGAGGGGCCCCACCTGATGGTGAGACCCCTCATCCCGCGAGCGGGTCCGACGGGTCCGACCCGGACCGGCCACACCCGCCCCGCTTCCGCGTGCCGCTACTCGCCGGAGAGCACCGCCTGCGCCGCCACCCGCGCCTCCTCGGCGCTCTCCGACGCCCGGGCCGCCGCGGCCGCCCGCTCACACTGCGCCAACGAGTACGTCGCCAGGGTCGCCCGTACATAGGGAATCGACGCGGCACCCATCGACAGCGACGTCACACCGAGTCCCGTGAGCACACACGCCAACAGCGGATCGGAGGCCGCCTCACCACAGACACCGCAGCTCTTGCCCTCGGCCTTGGCGGCCTCGGCCGACAGCGCCACCAGATCCAGCAGCGCGGGCTGCCACGGGTCCTGGAGCCGGGAGACCGCGCCCACCTGACGGTCGGCGGCGAAGGTGTACTGCGCCAGGTCATTGGTGCCCAGCGACAGGAACTCGACCTCCTGGAGGATCGAACGCGCTCGCAGCGCGGCGGACGGGATCTCCACCATCGCCCCGAACTTCGCCCGCAGCCCCGCCTCACGGCATGCCTCCGCGAACGCCTTGGCATCCGTACGGTCGGCCACCATCGGCGCCATGACCTCCAGATACACCGGCAGGCCCGCCGCGGCCTTGGCCAGTGCGGTGAGCTGCGTCCGCAGCACCTCCGGGTGGTCGAGCAGGGTGCGCAGCCCCCGCACGCCCAGCGCCGGATTCGGCTCGTCGGCCGGGGTCAGGAAGGCGAGCGGCTTGTCCGCGCCCGCGTCCAGCACCCGCACCACGACCCGGCCCTCCGGGAACGCCTCCAGCACCTTGCGGTACGCCTCGATCTGCTTCTCCTCCGACGGCGCCCGCTCGCTGTCGTCCAGGAACAGGAACTCCGTACGGAACAGTCCGACGCCCTCGGCCCCGGCCTCGACCGCCGCCGCCACATCGCCGGGCCCGCCGATGTTCGCCAGCAGCGGCACCTTGTGACCGTCCGAGGTCGCGCCCGGACCACTGGACGCCGTCAGCGCGGCCTTGCGCTCCGCCGCCGCCCTCGCCAGTTCGGCCTTCTTCTCCTCACTCGGCTGCACGAAGATCTCGCCCGTGCTGCCGTCCACCGCGATCAGCGTTCCCTCGGCCAGCTCGCCGGCGCCCGGCAGCGCCACGACCGCGGGCACTCCCAGCGCCCGCGCCAGGATCGCGCTGTGGCTGGTCGGTCCACCCTCCTCGGTGACGAAGCCGAGAACGAGCGCGGGGTCGAGCAGCGCGGTGTCAGCGGGAGCCAGATCGCGGGCGATCAGCACATAGGGCTCGTCGCTGTCCGGTACGCCCGGCATCGGCACCCCGAGCAGCCGCGCCACGATCCGGTTCCGTACGTCGTCGAGATCCGCGACCCGGCCGGCGAGGTACTCCCCGGCGCCGGCCATCAGCGCCCGGTAGGCGGCGAAGGCGTCGTACACCGCGCGCTCGGCGGTGCTGCCGACGGCGATACGCCGGTCGACATCCGCTATCAGCTCCGGGTCCTGGGCCATCAGCGCCTGCGCCTCCAGCACGGCCTGAGCCTCCCCACCGGCCAGATTGCCCCGGGCGACCAGGTCGGCGGCGACCGCGTCC
Organism: Streptomyces sp. NPDC057638; assembly: GCF_042800315.1. Classification (NCBI taxonomy): domain Bacteria; kingdom Bacillati; phylum Actinomycetota; class Actinomycetes; order Kitasatosporales; family Streptomycetaceae; genus Streptomyces; species Streptomyces sp. NPDC057638. The sequence continues at coordinate 1,078 of NZ_JBHVHF010000120.1, read as the reverse complement.
ACGGCCTGCCGGGCACGTCCCTGCTCGCGCTCGGCATCCTGGTCGGGGTTCTGCTTGGCGGGGGGTTCCAGCACCGCCGTACCCATGTGCCGTACCTCGCCGATCGCCACCCCGTGGCTCACGCCGACGCCTCGCAGCGTTGTCTCCATTGTCATGTCTCCGATCGAGTGACGGCCCGTGCCGCCGCGCTGGGTGTGCGATCCGCCGTCATGCGGCCTGTGGCTCACTGCCAGACGAAGAGCGTGTCCCCGGCCTTGACGTCGCCGTCCTCACGGACATCACCGAGGACGTCGGCGGTGGCCTCCAGCGCCACGACGGGACAGATCGGCGACTTCCCGGCCTCCTCCACGGCGACGGGGTTCCAGCGCACGACCACCTGCCCGCGCGTCACGGTGTCCCCCTTGTTGACGAGCAGCTCGAAGCCCTCGCCATTGAGCTGAACGGTGTCGATCCCGAGGTGGGTCAGCACCCCGTGGCCCTCGCTGTCCACCACGACATACGCGTGCGGGTGCAGGGAGACCACCACCCCGTCGACCGGGGCCAACGCCTCCGAGGGCTCGCGCACGGGGTCGATGGCGGTACCGGGACCGACCATCGCACCGGAGAACACCGGATCGGGCACCGCCGCGAGTCCGATGGCGCGTCCGGCGACCGGGGACGTCACTGTGGTCATGAGGGGCCTCCCAGGGGGCGGAGATGTAAGGACGCCGTCGCTACCTGTTGTCCCGACGGCGCGCTGTTGAGCAGCGTAAGTCATACGAAGTCCTAGTTCCGCATGAAAGCTGACGATTGACGCAGCCCGGACGCCTCGCGAAACGATTTGCCTCGCCCCACGCCGACGGGTACTGTCATAGCTCTGCCTGACCCCAACACGACATCACGTCGGGGGTCGGCGGCACACCTACTCAAGCTGAGAGCCTAACTGGCCGGTACCTCTGCATGCCCGCAGAGCGGTGGTCAGGAAGACTGAAAAAGCCTGATACGGTTGGAAACACCGAAGGGAAGCGCCCGGAGGACCTGGTGAAAAGGGTCTGAAGGAAGCGTCCGTTCCTTGAGAACTCAACAGCGTGCCAAAAGT
>NZ_JBHVHF010000119.1:0-22412 GCF_042800315.1 Streptomyces sp. NPDC057638 | reverse complement strand
TCCGGAAACAGTCCCCATGCCCCCGAAGGCCCCGGCGCCCCCCGCCGGGGCCTTCTCCTCGTCCCGGGCGTCCCAACTCCGTTCGCCCGGCCTCCTGTAAGCCTCTGACCAGCGAAGGCGTCCTGCCTCACGGGCTGCTCGGGTGGCGCGTGAGCATGTGTGCCCGGAGAGCGAATATCGGACATCTAGTGGCGAATTAGGTTGTTCGCTTCCCGTGTTCGACTTCCTACGATCATGGCTGATCCACAGCACGTCCACGGAGGTGGCAGCATATGAACGACTCCCAGCCGGCCTCGGCCGACGCCCTCGCGCCCGCGGGCATCACGTTCCCCGCGCCCGGCGCGGCCCGGCTCGTGCCGACGAAGAAGATCAAGGTCAACGGCACCACCGGCCCTGGTCTCGTCCGTTACCAGACGGTCCAGCACCAGACCGTCATGCAGTCGCTCGCCTTCGACAACGCTCACAACCGGGTCTACATAGCCCAGGTGATGAACGGGTCCACCACCAATGAGCTGGGCCATGTCACCATCACCGAGCTGACCTGGCGGACCAACCAGCCGACGCCGGGGTATGTGCAGACCGGCCATATGTATCTCCACGGGTTCGGCCATGTGGTGAGCATCGGCGTCGAGCCCGTCGGCCCTGACTCCTACCTCTGGACCGAGGTCGACAGCGTCCCGATCGTCGACGCGAAGGGCAACAAGAGCGGGCGGGGTGTCCGCATCTGCCGCTTCAAGTTCGAGGCGTTCGGCCCGAACGACACCCCCATCCCCAACAACAGCCCCAAGCTCCAGAAGTTCACCCCCGTCCCCGGGTCCATCATCAACACGGTGAACATCGACCCGGTCTACGGGCGGCTGGTGCACCGCTTCGAGCTGGACGGGAAGATGCGGTACCGGGTGCACGACCTGGCCAAGGCGCGCCAGGGCATCTGGGACGACTACGTCGCCGACATCCAGCAGCCGTCGCCCACCTTCGCCGCCAAGTACGGGAAGCCGGACTTCCAGGGGTACGCGGTCGCGGGCAGCTGGCTGTACCTGCTCTACGGCAACGCGTACGAGCACAAGCAGAACACCGACAACAACGATGCGACGGACCCGGTCATCGTCTCCCCGCTCAATGAGGGCAACACGCATCTCGTCTCGGTGAACCTCCTCACCGGTGACATCGACACCACCTTCCACACCAAGGCCGGGGTCACCCTGACCTTCCGCGAGCCGGAGGGCCTGTCCATCCGCGTCCCGGACCCCACCAAGCCGGAGGAGTTCCAGGTCGCCATGGGCTTCGCCTGCGGTACGTCGGGCGCGCGCACCGTGTCGATCTACTACAAGTCCGAGCTGGCCCCGCCCGTGTAGTTCCGCGGGCCTGAGCCAGTCATGAGCTGGTCGGAGCCGGTAGGGGCCCGTGGGGGCCGGGAACCGTGTGGGGTTTCCGGCCGCCACGGGGGTACGGAGCGGTGCCCCTCTTCCCGTCGGGATCACCGCACCGGGCTCCATGGCCAGGCGCGAAGGCCCCGGCGTCGCCTCTGACGAGGTGCGCGCCGGGGCCTTCGGCGGGCACGGAACCCGCGCGTCCATGTGTCCGCCGAGGGGCCGCGTCCCCCGGTGAGGTGCTGCGAGCGGAACGCGCGTCCGCCCGCCCCGGCGCTCCGTTCAGCGGAACCCGTCCGCCCGTGAGCGTCCGCCCGCCCGCCCGCGCGGGCGCGGCCCGGCGCGGTGGGGGGCCCGCCCCGACACAACGCCGTGCCACGGCCCCGCATCCCTGACAGGGTGGTGCTGTCGGCGCCGTTCCGGCGCTCCCTACGCTGACCGGCATGAACCAGAGCCCCGCCGCCGACCCCCAGGCCGGTGCCGCCGTCAAGGCCGCCGACCGCGCCCATGTCTTCCACTCCTGGTCCGCCCAGGGCCTGATCGACCCGCTCGCCGTCGCGGGCGCCGAAGGCTCGTACTTCTGGGACTACGACGGGAACCGCTATCTCGACTTCACCAGCGGTCTTGTCTTCACCAACATCGGTTACCAGCACCCCACGGTGGTCGCCGCGATCCAGCAGCAGGCGGCGACCCTCGCGACCTTCGCGCCCGCGTTCGCCGTCGAGCCGCGCTCCGAGGCGGCCCGACTGATCGCCGAGCGGACCCCCGGCGACCTGGACAAGATCTTCTTCACCAACGGCGGGGCCGAGGCGGTCGAGAACGCCGTCCGGATGGCCCGGCTCCACACCGGCCGCCCCAAGGTGCTCTCCGCGTACCGCTCGTACCACGGCGCCACCGGCACCGCGATCAACGTCACCGGTGATCCCCGGCGCTGGCCCTCCGACAGCGGCAGCGCGGGAACGGTCCGGTTCTGGGGGCCCTTCCCGTACCGCTCCCCCTTCCACTCCGCCACCGAGGCCGAGGAGTGCGAGCGCGCGCTGCGGCACCTGGAGGACACGGTCGCCTTCGAGGGGCCCGGGACCATCGCCGCGATCGTGCTGGAGACCGTCCCGGGCACGGCCGGGATCATGGTCCCGCCGCCGGGCTATCTCAGCGGGGTGCGCGAGATCTGCGACCGGTACGGGATCGTCTTCGTGCTCGACGAGGTCATGACGGGCTTCGGCCGGACCGGCACCTGGTTCGCGGCCGAGCACTTCGATGTCGTCCCGGATCTGCTGACCTTCGCCAAGGGCGTCAACTCCGGCTATGTGCCGCTCGGCGGGGTCGCGATCTCCGCCGAGATCGCCGCCACCTTCGACCAGCGGCCCTACCCCGGCGGACTGACCTACTCCGGGCATCCGCTGGCCTGTGCGGCGGCCGTCGCCACCATCCGCGTGATGGAGGAGGAGTCGATCGTGGAGCGCGCCGCGTGGCTCGGTGAGCAGGTGCTCGGCCCCGGGCTGCGTGATCTCGCCGAACGCCACCCCAGTGTCGGCGAGGTGCGCGGGCTCGGCGCCTTCTGGGCGCTCGACCTGGTGCGGGACCGGGCCACCCGCGAGCCCCTGGTGCCGTACAACGCCTCCGGCCAGGACAACGCCCCCATGGCCGCCTTCGCCGCCGCCTGCAAGGCCGAGGGCCTGTGGCCGTTCGTGAACATGAACCGCACCCATGTGGTGCCGCCCTGCACCCTCACCGAGGAGGAGGCCAAGGAGGGCCTCACCGCCCTGGACCGTGCCCTCTCGGTCGCGGACACCTTCACCACCGGCTGACGGCGGAGCACGGGGGGTCTCACCCCCCGCCCGGCTCCACCTCCAGATAGCGCCGCCCCCGGGGCCCCTTGTAGAGCAGCGGCTCCCAGCCCGCCGCCTCCAGCGCGTCCGCGCAGCCGCGGAGCCGCCGCTCCTCCTCCCAGGCCGCACCGGAGCCCGGCGGGCCGAGCCACTCCACCCGGACCGTCCCGGGGCGGTCGCCCGCGCTCACCCGGTAGCCGGTGGCGGTCCGCCGCCTCGCGCCGTCCACGGCGGACGGTTCCACCCCGGCGGCCTCCAGTGCCAGGGCCACGGCGCGCACGGGCCGGTGGCGCTCCCAGTCGGCCGGACGGGACGCGGCGCCGGTGAGCGTACGGATGCGCTGGAGCCCCTCGTACGCCGTGCGCACCTCCTCCGCGCGGCCCCCGGCGGCAGGCGGCGGACCGTCGCCCGTGGACGGTTCGAAGACTCGCTCGTTCACCTGTTCCTCACTTGGTCTGTACCGACTGGCCTATCGTGTCCGGGACCCCTGGCGAAGGAGAAGCCATCGATGCCCGGCCCCGGCCCGCGCGGAGTGCTGACCACGGTCACCCGCAGCACGCTGCGGCAGCAGATCGCGGAAGCGCTCCGTGACGAGGTGCTGGCCGGGCGGCTCGCGCCCGGCCAGGAGTTCACGGTGAAACAGATCGCCGAACAGTACGGGGTCTCGGCGACCCCGGTCCGTGAGGCGCTGGTCGACCTCTCGGCCCAGGGGTTGCTCGACTCCGACCAGCACCGGGGATTCAGGGTGCACCGCTTCACGGTCGCCGACTACCGGGGGATGGTCGAGGCCCGTTCGCTGGTCATCGACGGCCTCCTGCGTCAGGCGGAACGTCACGGCCGTCCCGGCGCCCGTGCGGAGGCGGTCGATCCGGTCCGTCGCCGCGCCGAGGAGGCGGCCCGTGCCGCGCGCTGTGGCGACCTCGATATCCACATCGGCTACGACCTGCGGTTCTGGTACGAGCTGGCCCCGCTCGTCGCCAACGCCTACATCTCCGACTTCCTGCACCAACTGCGGCTGCGCACGTGGGTCTTCGCCGTGCCCCATCTGCGGGACGACCCCCGGCGCCGGGAGTGGCTCTGGGGCGGCCACGAGGAACTGGTGGGCGCGGTGGCCGCCGGAGACATGGCGGCGGCCAGCGCGGTGATACGGGCCTATGACGAGCACGCGCTGCGGTGGGCGGACCAGCTGGAGCGATGACGGCGACGGGCCCGGCACCGGCCCCGGCTCCGGAGGGGGGCCGCGGTGCCCCACGAGCCCGGCCGTCGCGGTACCGCCGGGGGCGAGCGGCAGGGCGGGTGCTCCGGTGGCGCGGGCGGTGTGGGTGGGCGCTGCTCCGGTGGCGCGGGCGGTGTGGGTGGGCGCTGCTCCCGTGGCGCGGGCGGTGTCGGTGGACCTCCGTTCCCGTGGCGCGGGTACCAGGTGCGGCGGCCTCCCATGGCGGTGGCGCCGCGGACGGACAGCCGTCGCGGTGGCGCGGGCGCCCTGCCGGTGCCGGGATGTGCGCACTACGCTTGCGGCCCGAACCCGCCGCGCACCACCTCACCCCACCACCCCATCACCCGGCGTCCCCTCCGTCACTCCTCACTCAGCCGTACGCCAACCCGTTTCCGTGACTCGTCTGGAGAGAGACCCCCTTGGCTTGTGACCTCTGGCTGGTCCCCCTGGTCGACGTGCTGTGCCACAGCCCCGACAACCCGTTCGCTGACGAGCTGGCCTCCTACGACAAGGTGCTGACCGAGGCGGGGCTGCCCACCGTCCCGGTCTTCGCCTATATGCCCGGTCTGTCGGGTGAGGTCGCGCCCGTAGCGGGCTTCGACTACGACGCGCTGCACTTCCTGCGGCGGGCCTATCTGCTCCAGCTCTGCGGTCTCGCGGTCACGCCCGTGGGCGAACTCGGCGGGGACTACGAACAGTTGCTGGAGATGTTCGAGTCGGCCGCCCAGCGCTCCCACCTGGTCTGGCACTACGACCACGCGGGCGCCTATGTCCCGGTGGACTTCGCCGCGCCGCTCTCCAGCGACGAACTCCTCGCGAGCGGCGGGCCGCTGGGCTCCACCCAGGGGCTGCTGCGGGAGCTGGAGTACATCGCCCCCGCGATCGGGATCGACCCCGCCAACCCCCCGGCCGCCCCGGCGGCACCCGCCCGGCCCACCTCGCTGGAGGAGCGCGCGGCCCCGCTGGCGGAGGACGGCCATCCCTACGCCCGGGAGCGCCATGTCTGGCTCGGGCTCCACGCGGCCGCCGTCCGCAGCCTGGGCCAGGGGTCGATGATCGTCTTCAGCTGACCCGGTCCACCGCCCGCCCAGCCGGTCTCCCCCTGAGCCGACGGCGTGCCGGGCGCCCGCCGGGCGCCCGGGATGTACCGGCGGGCGGGCGCCCGCCGGGCGCGGCGGCTCGGGCGGGTGGCCTCCCCGCCGGGCGCGGCGGCTCCGGCGGGTGGCCTCCCGTTCGGCGCGGTGGCTCGGGCGGGGTGCCCTCCCCGTTCAGCGCGGCGGTTCCGGCGGGCGCTGGCGGGGCATGCTGGGGCGGCCGTTCCCCGGCAGCAGGGTGGTCCGGCCGTTCGTCGAGCGCTCGGCGCCGCGCACGCCCCCGGCGGGTCCGGGGCCCGTCGGCTGTCCCGGTCCCGGCCCCGGCCCGCCGCCGAACTCCCGCGCCCACTCCGCCGTCTCCCCGCGCACCAGTTCCGCGATGTCCTCCGAGAACACCCGCAGTACCCGCAGACAGCGTTCCGCCGCCTCGCTGGCCGTGCCCTCCGCCGGGCCCAGCACCTCGCGCACATTCTCCGAGGCCCAGTCGAACTGGAGCGCCTGGAGCCGTCGCTGCACCGCCTGCGCGGTCGCCAGGCTCCGCATCCAGCCGGAGGTGAGCCCGAGATACCGGTCGCCGAGCACACAGGCCGCCCCCAGCAGCAGCGCCACATACCCCCACCCCGCGACCCCGGTCAGGGTGTCCGTCAGTTCGAGCAGGGGCAGGGTGGCTCCGGTGACTCCGCCGACCGCGGCGCCCAGCCGCAGCACCCGGCCACCCCGGCGTTTGGCGACCCGGTCGGCCAGATACCACTCCACCGTCCGCAGTGCCCCGTCCTCGACCCAGCGGTAGAGCTCGTCCAGCCGTTCGGCGGGTGCGCCCCAGTCGCCGTGGGGGAAGGGCCTCGCGGTCAGATCGCCGCGCGGCGTCTCGTCGGGTTCCCCCGGGGGCGGCCCCCCGGGCCGCATCTCCGGCTGGCTCACCGGGCGACTCCTTACAGCCTGAACTCCATGTCAGGCGATACGGCCTGAACCTCATTCCGGGCGATGCGTCCCGCCGGTCCGTGGGACGGTTCCGGGCCGCCGGTCGGCCCCGCCCCGGAACGGTCGGCGCGAGCCCCTCCCGGATCCTCCGCGCACCGCGTACGTATCGGTACGTATCCGTATGTACAGATACATTCATACCCATCCGCGATGATGCGCATCAACGCATACCAATGCCTACCGATGTACTGGTGTGAAGGGCGTCGCGCCCGGCCCGCCGACGCGCCCCGGGGGAGCGCGCGCCGTGCCGTGCGCGGCATGGGGCGTCCCGCGCCGTCATGTCCCGCCCTGGCCGCCGCGCGCCGCCGTGTCCGTGCGGGGGCGCGGGGCGCGTAGGGGCCCGTCCCACGCCCCCCATTCCTACCGCCGAACGGTGGGCGGTGTACGGCAAATCCCGGTATTTCTATCCATCGAGGGGTCGTGATCAGGCCGGGCTCCTCCGGAGAACTCACTCGAAAGAGTCGCCGACGCGGGGTTCGGCGTGGTGAGCGGCGACCACGTAGGCTCGGCCGTAACCGAACAACCGATGTCGAACGCGCCAGGAGTGACCGTGATCCCCGGTGGTGGCCAGCCCAATATGCAGCAGCTCCTCCAGCAGGCCCAGAAGATGCAGCAGGACCTCGCCCGCGCCCAGGAGGAGCTGGCGCGGACCGAGGTCGAGGGCCAGGCGGGTGGCGGCCTGGTGAAGGCCACCGTCACCGGCTCCGGTGAGCTGCGCGGCCTGGTCATCGACCCGAAGGCGGTCGACCCGGAGGACACCGAGACCCTCGCCGACCTGGTGGTCGCCGCCGTCCAGGCCGCCAACGAGAACGCGCAGCAGCTCCAGCAGCAGAAGCTCGGCCCGCTGGCGCAGGGGCTCGGCGGCGGGATGCCGGGTCTGCCCTTCTGAAGGCTCCGGCCCCCGGCCGCACGGCCGCGGGGCCTCACCGGGCCCTTTCCGGGCCTCCCGCTCCGGACGGCGGGCCGGACGGCGGGTCGGACGGCGGACCCCTTCCGGTTCTCCGCTGCGGCGGCCCGGCGGCGGTCCGGGCGCCATGCCGCCGCGATCACGGAGATCACCCGGCGACCGCTCTCTTCTGGGACGGGCCCGCAGCAACTACCGTACGAGCCGTAAGGGCCCGTACCCCGGTCACCCCGGTGGCACCGACCACCTCCGTGACCCCGTCACCACACACCGCCACACACCGCCGCAGACGAGAGGCAGTCCGTTGTACGAAGGCGTGGTCCAGGACCTCATCGACGAGCTGGGCAGGCTGCCCGGCGTCGGTCCCAAGAGCGCGCAGCGGATCGCCTTCCACATCCTCCAGGCCGAACCCGCCGATGTCCGCCGCCTCGCCCATGCCCTGCTGGAGGTGAAGGACAAGGTCCGCTTCTGTGCGGTCTGCGGCAACGTCGCCCAGCAGGAGCAGTGCGTGATCTGCCGTGACCCGCGCCGGGACGCCACCGTCATCTGCGTGGTGGAGGAGTCCAAGGACGTGGTGGCGATCGAGCGGACCCGCGAGTTCCGGGGCCGCTATCACGTGCTCGGCGGGGCCATCAGTCCCATCGAGGGGGTCGGCCCCGACGACCTGCGGATTCGCGAACTCCTCGCCCGTCTCGCCGATGGCCGGGTGACCGAGCTGATCCTGGCCACCGACCCCAATCTGGAGGGCGAGGCGACCGCCACCTATCTGGCTCGGATGATCAAACCCATGGGTTTGAAGGTCACCCGGCTGGCCAGTGGTCTGCCTGTGGGGGGAGACTTGGAATACGCCGACGAGGTCACGCTGGGGCGTGCCTTCGAGGGGAGACGACTTCTCGATGTCTGACGCCATGCTGCACGCGACGAACCAGGATCCGGCCGACTTCGCGGTCCAGATCGCCGACTCGATCGAGTCCTTCATCGTGGCGACCACCGAGGTCGCGAAGGGTGACGAGCCGGACAGCGCGGTGCCGTTCCTGCTGCTGGAGATCTCCCAACTGCTGCTGACCGGTGGCCGTCTGGGCGCCCATGAGGACATCGTCCCGGACGAGCGCTACGAGCCGGACACCGGACCCGAGCCGGACGTGGACGATCTGCGGGAGCGGTTCGCGGTGCTGCTCGACCCGGTGGATGTCTTCTCCGAGGTCTTCGACCCCTACGAGCCGCGGAAGGCGCCGGTCGCCTTCCGTATCTCCGACAACCTCGCCGACATCGTCACCGATCTGCGCCATGGGCTCGCCCACTACCGCGCGGGCCGGACGACCGAGGCCCTGTGGTGGTGGCAGTTCTCCTACTTCTCCAACTGGGGTCCGACCGCGTCGGCCACCCTGCGGGCGCTCCAGTCGCTGGTCGCGCACGTCCGTCTGGACCAGCCGCTTGAGGAACTGGACGGCCTGGACACGGACGAGGACCTGGCGGACGACGCGCTGGCGGAGGAGGCGGGCCGGGTCATGGCCGAGGAGATCGCCGTTCCCCTGGGCCTGCGCACTCCCTGACACCGCCGGGCCCGGATCCCCGGCCCCGGCCTTTCCCTGGCCCTTCACCGGCCTTCCCCCAGCTTTCCACCAGCTTTCCCGGCGCCCGCCACGGCCCGTCCGTGGGGCGGGCGCCGCGCGCGTCGCGTCCGGCCGGGCCACGGGGGCTCCCGTGGTCGGGCCGCGTGGGCTCCCGCCGTCGAGTCACGCGGGCTCCTGCTCTCCGGCCGCGCGTGCCCCCGCCCTCCGGCCGCGCCCCCGGCTCGCCACATGTGAGGCGCCCCACACTCCGCGTACTCATCCTCTCCACGGGCAGAAGCCCCCCAGCGCGGCCCCGTGACCACTCCCTGAGCAGTGCATCTCACGATGTGATTGCCCCGGGCCACGGACCGGCCGCTCGTTAGACTGAGCCGACCGCAGCGCATGGCTGCGGTGGAGAACCGAGCGAGGAGCGCACGTGGGCCTTGTCGTGCAGAAGTACGGAGGCTCCTCCGTTGCCGATGCCGAAGGCATCAAGCGCGTCGCCAAGCGGATCGTCGATGCCAAGAAGAACGGCCACCAGGTGGTCGTCGTGGTGTCGGCGATGGGCGACACGACGGACGAGCTGATCGATCTCGCGGAGCAGGTGTCGCCGATCCCCGCCGGGCGCGAGTTCGACATGCTGCTGACCGCGGGAGAGCGGATCTCCATGGCCCTGCTGGCCATGGCGATCAAGAACCTGGGCCATGAGGCACAGTCGTTCACCGGCAGCCAGGCGGGTGTCATCACCGACTCCGTCCACAACCGGGCGCGCATCATCGACGTGACGCCGGGCCGGATCCGTACCGCGCTGGACGAGGGCAATATCGCCATCGTCGCCGGATTCCAGGGTGTGTCCCAGGACAAGAAGGACATCACCACCCTCGGCCGAGGTGGCTCCGACACCACCGCCGTGGCGCTGGCCGCCGCGCTGGACGCCGAGGTCTGCGAGATCTACACCGACGTCGACGGCGTCTTCACGGCCGACCCCCGGGTGGTGCCCAAGGCGCGCAAGATCGACTGGATCTCCTTCGAGGACATGCTGGAGCTGGCGTCGTCCGGCTCCAAGGTGCTGCTGCACCGCTGCGTCGAGTACGCACGCCGATACGACATCCCGATCCACGTCCGCTCGTCCTTCTCCGGGCTGCGCGGCACCTGGGTCAGCAACGAGCCGCTTGGAGACCAGCAGGTGGAGCACGCCATCATCTCCGGAGTCGCCCACGACGTCTCCGAAGCCAAGATCACGGTCGTCGGGGTCCCGGACAAGCCGGGCGAGGCCGCGGCCATCTTCCGTACGATCGCGGACGCCGAGATCAACATCGACATGGTCGTCCAGAACGTCTCGGCCGCCACGACCGCGCTGACCGACATCTCCTTCACCCTGCCGAAGACGGACGGCGCGAAGGCGATCGACGCGCTGGAGAAGGCCAAGGGCAAGATCGGCTTCGACTCGCTCCGCTACGACGACCAGATCGGCAAGATCTCGCTGGTCGGCGCGGGGATGAAGGCCAACCCCGGCGTCACCGCCTCCTTCTTCGAGGCGCTCTCGAACGCGGGCGTGAACATCGAGCTGATCTCGACCTCCGAGATCCGTATCTCGGTGGTCACCCGCGCCGAGGACGTGACCGAGGCCGTCCGCGCGGTGCACAGCGCCTTCGGCCTGGACAGCGAGAACGACGAGGCGGTCGTCTACGGCGGCACCGGCCGATGACCCGGCAGGGGCGGGCCGTCACCCGCACGGACCGCCCCGCCCGTCCGCGCCCCGGCGCCCACTCCGCCCGTCCGGGCCGGGTCGTGGACGCGGGTCCTGCCGCGGACACGCACCTCGCCGTCCGTCCCGATCGTGGCGCCCGCGCGAGTCGTTCCCTCCGTACGGGTCGTCCTGTCCGTAGCTGTGGATGGGTCGGTAGGCGCGGATGGGTCCGTACGGGCGGTTCCCTTCGCACCGGCCGCCCGCGATGAGCCGTAAACCGGCGCTCGCGGTCGTCGGCGCGACCGGCGCCACCGGTTCCGTACTGCTCCGGATCCTCTCCCAGCGCGCCGATGTCTGGGGCGGGATACGCCTGGTCGCCTCCCCGCGCTCGGTCGGCCGGACACTGACCGTACGGGGCGAGGAGTGCCCGGTCGTCCCGCTCGACGAGGACGCGTTCGCCGGGGTGGACCTCGCCCTCTTCCTCGTCCCCGACGAGATCGCGGCCCGATGGGCGCCGGTCGCCGCCCTGCGGGGCGCGGTGGTGGTCGACACCTCCGCGGCCTTCCGGCTCGACCCTGATGTGCCGCTGGTGGTGCCCGAGGTCAACCCCCACTCCGTACGGCTCCGTCCGCGCGGCATCGTCGCCGGGCCGGGCGCCGCCACGCTCGCGATGGCGCCCACGGTCGGCGCGCTGCACGCCGCGTTCGGGCTGCGCGACCTCGTCGTCGCCTCCTACCAGGCGGCCAGCGCCGGTGGCCGCTCCGCCGTCGCCGCCCTGCGCCGCGAGCTCTCCCTGGTCGCCGGTACGGAACTGGGCTCGGCCCCCGGCGATGTGCGCCGGGTGGTGAACGGTCCGCCCGCCGCGCCCGGCCGGGGCCCCCTCCCCTCCGCCCGCGACGAGGCCCCGCTCGCCCTCAACGTCGTGCCCTGGACCGGAACCCTCCAGGAGGACGGCTGGTCCTCCGAGGAACTCGGGCTGCGGGCCGAGACCCGCAGGATCCTCGCGCTGCCCCGGCTTCGGGTCTCGGCGACCTTCGTACGGGTGCCGGTGGTGACGGGGCACTCCCTCGCGGTGCACGCGCGGTTCGAGGACGAGGTGACGGTGGAGCGGGCGCACGAGATCCTGGCCACCGCGCCGGGCGTGGTGCTCTTCGACGACCCGGCGGCGGGCGACTTCCCCACCCCGGCCGATGTGGCGGGGACGGATCCGACCTGGGTGGGCCGGGTTCGCCGGTCCCCGGACGACCCCCGCGCCCTGGACCTCTTCCTCTGCGGCGACAACCTCCGCAAGGGCGCCGCCCTGAACGCGGCGCAGATCGCCGAGTCGATCGCGGAGGAACTCCCGCTCTGATCGCGGCGTCCGGCGTCCCGGCGTCCCGGCCGCCCTCCACCGCGGTTCGCCGTCCCGCGCCCGACTCCGGGCTCGGTACTATGTGCGGTCGCAAAGTTAACAATCTGTAGACCGCCCATGGATGAGCTGTGATCAATTCGTAGGTCTGAACCATTTGAACTCGGACCGCGAAATGATCGACAATTCGCTACCCGCGGTGCGCAACCAGCGGCCGGACGGGTGGCGTCTTTGCGGTCGCCTCACAGCGGTGCCGCGAGAATGGGGCATGGGGGAAGAGCGAGTACGCATGACAGCGGAAGAAGAAGAGCCAAAAGCCGTGGCGTACGCGTACAACCCTGACGGGGGGAAGCGTGTCCAACAGGCGTGGCAGAGGTACTCGATATCACAGGGGTGGTTCCGGTCCGCGGCGCAGCAGTGCGCCTGCTCCGGGGTGCACCGACCGTTCCGGCCCGTGGCGGCCCGGACCAGCCGGTGCGTTCGGGCCGTGGGGTCTCGACCCCGCTCCGGCCCGTTCCCGACGGCCAGGAGGCTCCGGTCCCGCCGCGCGGCGGAGGATTCCGGCGCGCGCGTCCATCGGGCGGCATGCCGGTGATCGCCCCGATGCCCTCCCCGAGAGCCGCCCGGGTCGCGACGCAGCGCGAGGGTGCTGACGAGACGATGGCCGTGGGCACGACCGTCGACCACCTCACCGAGACCTACCGCGCGCACTACCGCTCTCTGCTCGGTCTCGCCGCGCTGCTCCTGGACGACACCGCCTCCTGCGAGGACGTGGTCCAGGAGGCGTTCATCCGCGTGCACTCGGCGCGTAATCGCGTCCGCGACCCGGAGAAGACCCTCGCGTATCTCCGCCAGACCGTGGTCAACCTCTCCCGCTCGGCGCTCCGCCGCCGCATCCTCGGGCTGAAGCTGCTCTCCAAGCCGATGCCCGACATGGCGAGCGCGGAGGAGGGCGCCTATGACCAGCTGGAGCGGGACGCCCTGATCAAGGCGATGCGCGGACTCCAGCGCCGCCAGCGCGAGGTCCTCGTGCTGCGGTACTTCGCCGATATGACCGAGGCGCAGGTCGCCGAGGTCCTCGGCATATCCCTCGGCTCGGTCAAGGCCTATGGCTCCCGTGGCATAGCGGCGCTCCGCGTCGCGATGGAGGCCACATCATGAGCGGGCATATGCGGGATACCAACGGTTTTGAGCACTACGGGCCGGACGGGCCGTCTGACGACCGGACTGGGAACGACACTGTGAAGAACGGGCCGGAGAACAGCGGGCCGGAGAAGAACGGGCAGCGGCCCGACGCCTCCCCTGGTGAGACCCAACGCCTCGATGGACTGGCGGCGCTCAGCGCCCTGGTCTCGGGCTCCGCGCAGGGCTCCGCACCGGGCTCCGGACCAACCTCGGACGATCCCCGCCCGGGTTCCGGCGCGGAACCGGATTCCGGACCGGAACCCGGATCCGGCGCGGAACCTGGCTGGAGAGCGGAAGCGCGGCCCGGACCGGGCGCGAGCGGCCCTGCCACACCGCGCGGCCCGGTGAGCGCGCCGCCCCTCGGCGCGGGAGCGACCGACGAGGACACCCTGCGCCATCTGTTCCACGGCGCGGTGCGCGATCTGGAGCCCTCCACCAACGCGCTCGACCATCTGCGCCGTGCCGTCCCCGCGCGCCGGGCCCGTAAGCGCCAGGCGCTGGCCGGGATGGCCGCGGCGGCGGTGCTGGTGGGTGTGGCCATCCCCGCCCTCGTCCATGTGGCGAACTCCGGGGGCGGCGAGAACCCCAACTCGGCCTATGTCGGGCACGACCAGGAGAAGCGCGAGGAGGCCCAGCGGGAACGGGAGAAGTCCGTCCACAAGCCGGGACCCGCCGGAACGACCCCGGGCAGCACCGGCAAGCCGTCGGCTCAGGCCCCCTCGGCCAGCGCTCCCGGTCAGCGTCCCGGCACCCCGGGCCGGCCCGACGGCACCCCCGGCGGCGGCACGGACAACCGCTCCCAGGGGGGCTCCTCCAACAGGGCGGCCGCCTGTGACCCCGGCCAGCTGACCGTGGTCTCGGCCCATGCCGCCAAGCCCGACGCCGAGGGGAAGGTGTACGGAGTCTTCCGCGTCGCGAACGGCTCCGGCACCTCCTGCAAGGTCACCGACGCCGGGGAGGTCGGCTTCCAGACGATGGGCGCGGCCGACCGCTCCAAGATCACGGTGGTCGACCACACCATCGGCGACGCCGCGACCGGTCTGCCCGACCCCATGGCGGAGGCGTCCGCGCTGGTGCTCTCCCCGGACGAGGCCTACGAGATCCGGTTCGCCTGGGTCCCCAGCGAGACCTGCCCCACGGGTGGCGCCTCCCCGGCCCCCACGGCCACCGAGGGCGGCGGCAGCGGCTCGGGCACCCTCCCGGAGGACCAGACCTCACCGCAGCTGGTATCCGGGGAATCCACGACCCAGGAGGGCAGCGTCGCCGTCACCCATGTCGCCGCTCCGGGAGCTCTGCCCGCGGACACGACGATCTCGAACGCCTGCGCCGGCACGATCTACCGCACCGGCATGCTGAGCGACTAGGCCGAGTCTTCGGCGTAGCGAGGTCCTTCCCTGGACCAGGGCCAGGGAAGGACCTGCCTGGTGGGTCTGGTGCTGGAGGTCTCCCCGTGCCGCCAGGCTCAGGAGGAGATCGCATGGCGGAGCCTGGGGGAGAGCCACCTGTGCCCTTCGGGTACAGGTGGGCGAGCCACCAGAGCGCGCCCGTCCTCACCGGCCAGGCGCCCTCAGCCCTCAGCCCTCAGCCCTCAGATTTCGGCACCAGCCCGTGCTCCCCGGCCTCAGCCCTTCCCGGTCTCCGGCTCCGGCCTG
Organism: Streptomyces sp. NPDC057638; assembly: GCF_042800315.1. Taxonomy (NCBI): domain Bacteria; kingdom Bacillati; phylum Actinomycetota; class Actinomycetes; order Kitasatosporales; family Streptomycetaceae; genus Streptomyces; species Streptomyces sp. NPDC057638. The sequence goes on along the minus strand of NZ_JBHVHF010000119.1, from coordinate 7,590 downwards.
GTCGGCAACGAAGACGCGTTCGTGGATGCCGGGGCCCGGACCGCGGCCTCCACCTCGGTTCTCCCGCCCGCGGCGACGGCCTTCCCCGTCTCCGGCGCCGCCATCGCGCCCTGCGGCTCACCGGCCTCCGGCCTGGTCTGCGGAGACTCCGCGGACCCTGTGGACCGCAGCCCCAGAGCCTGGTCCCGGGCCTCCTCCGCCTCACGCCGCACCAGCCGGAACCACATGAAGAGCAGGAAGGCGGAGAACGCGAACCACTCCCCGGTGTAGCCGAGGTTCTGGAACGCCTTCAGATCGAGCCCGCTGCCCTCTGGAGCGGCGGGCGGGACCGCCGTCATACCGCTGTCCGCCGTGCTGAGGGTGACCCAGCCGTCATAGACCTCGTCCGGCACCAGGTTCACCAGCGCGGCCGCGCTGATCATGCCGAGCTGGCCGCTGGGCAGCCCGCCCGCCGTGTGCACCCCGTCGGTTCCCGCGTGCTCGGACGACTGGAGCGCTCCGGTGACGGTGACCTCACCCGTCGGCGCCGCCGGGGGCGTCTGCCCCGGAGGCAGCCAGCCACGGACCACCGGCAGCGCGCGTCCGCCCTCGGTCCTCAGCAGGGTCAGCACATAGTTCCCGCGCTTGCCGTCGACGGTCCGGTCGGGCACCAGGAACTGCTGGCCGTAGCTCCCGGTCGCCGTCGCCAGCCGACCCGAGGTCTTCTTGTCCACGGGCAGCAGTTCGTCCAGAGGCGCCGTGCCGAGCTCCCCAGGGGACGGCTCGCGCTTGGCCTCCTGGTGGGAGTCGACTCGGTCCTCGAACCTGCCGAGCTGCCAGCTCCCCATGAAGATGCAGAACGGGATCGCCAGGGCGACGAACGCGTTGATACCCCACCACCGGGGTGTCAGCAAGAACCGGTACACCCCTCCACGGTACGGAACCCGCCGCGGCCGCTCCTGTCCGCCCCCCGCCTCCGGCGCTCACCTCCTCCCTCGGCCATCGTCTCCATCCACCCTGATCACCAGCGCACGGCACGCTTCTCCGGCCGGGTGGCCCGGCAGGGCCACCCACGGCCGGGCTGGCGTGTCGTACCCCCCGGTGCCACCGCCGACCTCCCCCGCCGGCCGGCCTCCACCGCCATCGCCCTCCGAGGCCCCCGTCCAAAGCCCGCCGCACCAGGGACCCCGGCGAGCAGGCCCTCAGCGTCTGGGCCCGGGCGTCTGGGCCCCCGCCGCCGCAAAGGTGCCCCAGCCATCGCGGTGGAGTCGGCGGCCGGGCCCCAGAGGGCCGCCCGACCGCCCCTGATCCCGACGCCACCCCCGGCTCCGCGAAGCCCGTCGCCACTCCGCACGGGCTTCGCACCACGAGCCAGCGGCCCATCGCGTCGTACGCGTAGGTCGTCGCCCCTCGTCTCCCCCTCTCCTCGAAGCCGCCTCCGCTTGAGGCACCACTCCTTCTAAGGCGCCACTTCTTCCGGCGACTCCGCCGTGTGCTCCTCGTCGGTCCTCCCGACCCCGTCGAGGTGCTCCCGCGCGAACGCGATCTCCAGGCCGAGTTGCTTGATCCGCTCCTCCACCACCAGCGAGCCGTGTCCCGCGTCATAGCGGTACACCTCGTGCACCGCGTCCCGTGCCGCCAGTCGCTCCACGTAGTTCTCCACCTGGCGGATGGGGCAGCGGGGGTCGTTGACGCCCGCCGTGATGTACACCGGGGCCCGGACCGCGTCCACATAGGTCAGCGGCGACGACGCCTCGAACCGCTCGGGTACCTCCTCCGGTGTCCCGCCCAGCAGGGTGCGGTCCATCGCCTTCAGGGCCTCCATCTCGTCGTGGTACGCCGTGACGTAGTCCGCGACCGGGACCGCCGCGAGGCCCAGCGCCCAGGCCTCGGGCTGGGTGCCGAGCCCGAGCAGGGTCAGATATCCGCCCCAGGAGCCGCCCGCGAGGACCAGCCTGCGCGGGTCCGAGAGGCCGGAGGCCACCGCCCACTCCCGGACGGCCGCGATGTCCTCCAGTTCGATCAGCCCGACCCGGTGCTTGAGCGCGTCCGTCCACGCCCGGCCATAGCCCGTCGAGCCCCGGTAGTTGATCCGTACGACCGCGTACCCGTGGTCGACCCAGGCGGCGGGGCCGGCGGCGAAGGAGTCGCTGTCGTGCCAGGTGGGACCGCCGTGGATGTCGAAGATGGTCGGCAGCGGCCCCGCGGTGCCCTCCGCACCCTCAGGGCGCGCGGGCCGTTGCACCAGCGCGTGGATACGGCCGCCCGGCCCCTCCACCCAGACGTCCTCCACCGGCACCGAGCCGGGCGCCGTCAGACCCGGAGGGTCGAGCACGGTCCCGCCCGCGGTCGAGCGCACCTGCGGCGGTATCGCCGCCGACGACCACAGGTACTCCACCGACCCGTCGGGCCGGGCGGTGGCACCCGAGACCGAACCGGCCGGGGTCTCGACCCGCACGAGCTCACGCGAGGCCAGGTCGTACCGCCACAGCTCGCCCCGGGCCTCGAAGCTGTGCGCGACGAGCAGACCCGACCCGTCCGGGTACCACTCGGCGTTCACATCGCCCGGCAGGTCGATCGCCAGCTCGGTCTCCTCGCCCGAGACGACATCCCAGATCATCGGCTCCCAGCGGCCCCGCCGCTGGTGCCCCACGAGCAGTCGGGTGTCCCCGGCCACCGGGGCGAAGCCGAGGACTTCCAGGCCCAGCTCCTCCCGGCCGCCCCGGGTGTCGTCCAGCTCGGCCACCGTGGTGCCGTCGAGCCGCGTCACGCGCAGCGCCGAGTGCATCGCGTCACCGTGCTCGGTGTGCTCGATCGCGACCAGCGTCCCGTCGTGGGAGAGGCCACCGACCCCGGCCGACTCCCGGTGGCGGTAGATCTCGACCGGCTCGGAGTCATCCCGCACCACATGGATGGTGGTGCCGTCCTCGTCGGTGGAGCGGCCGATCACCGAGGCGCCATGACGGCCGATCGCCAGCCCGGCGGGGTACGAGGGCGCCAGACCGGGCGCGGCCGGGACGTCCTCGCCACCGCCGAAGGGCTGGCGCATCCATATCCCGAACTCGTCCCCGTCCGTGTCGGAGAACCACCAGATCGAGGCGCCGTCGGGGGTCAGCGTGCCGTCCGTGGTGCCGCTGGGGCGGTCGGTGGCCTGCCGCTGCGCACCGGTGGAGCGGTCCCAGGCGTACAGCTCGAAGGTGCCGGTGGCGTTGGAGACGAAGAGCGCCCGCTCCGGGGCGTCCTCCGCCCAGTCGGGCAGGGAGACACGCGGCGCGCGAAAGCGCTTCTCCCAGTCGGGCATGGAGTCGGTGGGATCAGTCATGACCCCATTCTGCGCCGGTGCGCCGACAAATCGTTCGCGTCATCCGCAGCCTGTGGATAACTTCGCCGATATGAATACCCTTCCGCCGTCCCCTCCGCCCCACTGGCGTGACTCCAACCGTTCGAGCTGGGACGAACGCGTCCCGATCCATGTCGCGAGCGACTTCTACGACCTCGACGGATTCCGCGCCGGCAAGGAGATCCTGCGCGACTTCGAGCTGGCGGAGATGGGGGACGTGACCGGACGCACCCTGCTCCACCTCCAGTGCCACATCGGCCAGGACACCCTCGCCTGGGCCCGCCGGGGCGCGTCACGCGTGGTCGGCCTGGACTTCTCCGAACCCGCCGTCGACGCCGCCCGCGCCCTCGCCGCCGAGATCGGGCTCGGTTCCGACCGGGCCACCTTCGTCGCCGCCGATGTGTATGACGCGGCCGGGGTTGTCCCCGACCGCGGATACGACATCGTCTACACCGGCAACGGCGCGCTGAACTGGCTCCCGGACATCACCGCCTGGGCCGAGACCGCCGCCTCCCTCGTCGCCCCGGGCGGCTTCCTCTACCTCTCGGAGTTCCATCCGGTCACCGACGTCCTCGACGACGAGACCGGGTCGCGTGTCGTCCACGACTACTTCTCACGGGAGGCGTGGGTCGATGACGTGCAGGGCACCTACGCCGACCTCGACGCCCCGACCGTCCACAACCGCACGGTGAGCTGGCAGCACCCCATCGGTGAGGTGGTGTCGGCGCTCTGCGCGACGGGGCTGCGCCTGGAGTTCCTCCATGAGCACGACGTCTCGCTCTTCCCGCGCTTCGGCACCTTCGAGCGGCAGGACGACGGGTACTACCGCTTCCCGGCCGACCGCCCCCGGATCCCGTTGATGTACTCCCTCAAGGCCACCCGCCCGGCCTGAGCCGCCCCGGTCCGCGTCCGGCTATCAGCCGTACTCCCCCCGCGGGAGTACGGCGGGAGTACGTACGGTCAGGGGGTGTCCGGAGCGCCTGTCGCGGGCGGTATCGCGCGGCCCGGAAGCCGTACGACCGCGTGTCCGCCCTCCAGGTCCACGGTGGAGCGGTGGGGCGGTGCGCCATCCTCCTCGTCGTCCCGCAGCAGAAGGGCGCTCTGGCGCTCCTTCAGCTCGCTCTGCTTACCGGGCGAGAACGTGGCGTGCAGCTGCTCGAAGCCGGTCGCCGACACCTGTCCGCGCCGCTTTCCCCGGCCGGTGGCCCGCATGATCTGGTCGGCGAACGCGATGACGACCAGGATGATCACCAAGCCGGGCAGGGTCATAAAGACGATGAACTCCATGGAACCGGAACCTTCCTGGGCGTCTGGACCGGGACGGCCCGCCCCGGTGCCGTACAGATCCGGGACGCGGTCAGTCGTTCCCCGCGCCGGGCCGCACCGCGACCGCCGCCGCGTATCCGGCCAGGGTCGGCAGATCGGTGATCAGCCAGCCGGTGTCCCCGGCGGGCTGGGGACCCGCCCCCACATAGGTCGTCGTCAGCTCCTCACCGATTCCGGCCCCGGTGCCCTTGAGCAGGGCTTCCTTACGGGTCCAGCAGCGCGCGAAGGCGAGCGCCCGCTCCGCGGCGGGCAGCGCGGCCAGCTCGGCCCGCTCCCGTGGATGGAGCTGGCCGGAGACGTCGTCCACGGTGGTGGTGTCGGGCACCCCTTCCACATCCACCCCGACGGGTGTCGGCGCGAGTCCGATCAGCACCAGGCCACGGGTGTGGGAGAGCGAGAAGTGCACCCCGCCGTCGGCCACGGCGGGACGACCGTGCGGCCCGCCGCAGCGCACACAGGACTCGCGTGCCATCCGCACCGCGCCTGGTGAGATCCCCAGCCGCTCCCCGAGCAGCTGGCGCAGCCGGACATGGGCCACGGCGTAGGCGTCCCGGTCGATGGGCCGCAGGAAGGAGTCCAGCCGGGCCGACTCCTCGGCGTCGAGGACATCCCGCCGCCCGAGCGCGTCCGCGGCGGTGTCTGCCACCCGCCCGTACCAGAGCAGCTCGACACCGGGCGGCGGCGGCAGCATGCCGTGATCCTGGCCGGAGGAGGACTCGATGGCCAACGCGGTGCCCTTCTGCTGGAAACCGTCATGTGGCCCGGGTCCGGCCCCACCGGGGGACCGGACCCCGGCCAGGGAGCCGACGTGGCTCAGACGTTGACGCCGAAGTCCTGCGCGATGCCGCGCAGACCCGAGGCGTAGCCCTGGCCGACGGCGCGGAACTTCCACTCGCTGTTGTTCCGGTACAGCTCGCCGAAGATCATCGCGGTCTCGGTGGAGGCGTCCTCGCTGAGGTCGTAGCGCGCGAGCTCGGCGCCCCCGGCCTGGTTGACGACGCGGATGAACGCGTTGCGCACCTGACCGAAGGACTGGCCACGGCTCTCACCCTCGTGGATGGAGACCGGGAAGACTATCTTCTGGACCTCGGCGGGCACCGTGGCCAGATTGACCTTGATCTGCTCGTCGTCGCCGTCGCCCTCGCCGGTGAGGTTGTCGCCGGTGTGCTCGACGGAGCCGTCGGGGCTCTTGAGGTTGTTGAAGAAGATGAAGTGGTGGTCGCTGAGGACCTTGCCGCCGCCGTCCACCAGCAGGGCGCTGGCGTCCAGGTCGAAGTCGGTACCGGTGGTGCTGCGGACGTCCCAGCCCAGACCCACGACGACCGCGGTGAGACCCGGAGCCTCCTTGCTCAGCGAGACATTGCCGCCCTTGGACAGGCTGACACCCATGGAATTCCCTGCGCAATCCGGCGCGGGCCGCGCCCTGCTCGACATTTCCTTGCCCACCCCGCCAACGCCCGGCCCGGCCCGGGGGTTCCCGGCGATCCGCCGAACTTAATAAGCATTGACTTATATAGTGCCCCGTCGCACCATGGGATCGTGCACGCCTTCGACGTACTCGGCGACCCCGTACGGCGCCGCATCGTGGAGCTGCTCGCCGAGGGCGAGCGGTCGGCGGGCGCTGTGAGCGCCACGATCCGTGGTGAGTTCGGTATCTCCCAGCCCGCCGTCTCCCAGCATCTGCGCGTGCTCAGGGAGGCGGGGTTCGCCTCCGTACGAGCCGAGGGGACCCGGCGGCTGTACGCGATCGACACCACCCCCCTGCGCGAGGTCGACCAGTGGCTGGAGCGTTTCCGGGGCTTCTGGGAGCAACGGCTGGACGCGCTCGGCACCGAGCTGGCGCGCGGGACGCGCCAGCGCTCGCGCTCCGCTCCCCCTGCGCACCCCGGCAGCGGAGCCGCCCCGGTGGGCGCGCGCGGTACGCCCTTCCCCGCTCAGCGCCCCCCGGCCGATCTCCCTCCTGACGTGGCCCAGGCTCCCATCCAAAAGCACCAGGAGCACCAGAAGCGGCAAGAGAACCACGAGAACCTGAAGAACCAGGAGAAAACGCAGCAGAGCGAGGAGACCTAGTGACGCACACGGCACACGAGGAGCGGCGATGAACGAGATCCTCGACCAGATCACCGAGGTCCACCGCGAGGTCGGCGTCCGTTCTGTGGCGGGCGAGGAGGCCCGCACGGTCCTGTTGCGGCGCACCTATGACGCCGCGCCGGAGGACGTCTGGGACGCCTGTACCGATCCCGAACGGCTCCGCCGCTGGTTCCTCCCGGTCAGCGGTGATCTCGTCCTCGGCGGCCACTACCAGCTGGAGGGCCACGCGGGCGGCGAGATCCTGCGCTGCGAGCCACCCCGGCTGCTCCGCGTGAGCTGGCTGTTCGGCGAGAACCCCGGCTTCAGCGAGGTCGAACTCCGGCTGGCCCCAGACCCGTCCGGGGGCACCGAGTTCGTCCTGGAGCACACCGCTGTCGTGCCACCCGATTTCTGGGGCCAGTTCGGCCCCGGAGCGACGGGGGTGGGCTGGGACCTCGTCCTGCTCGGACTCGGTCTGGACCTTCAGGGGGAGTCGGTGGGCGATCCCCGCGCCTGGGAGGCATCGGATGAGGCGCGTACGTATATGACCCGGAGCAGCGACCTCTGGGGCGCCGCCCACGAGGCGTCGGGCGCACCCCCGGAGGTGGCCGCCGAGGCGGCCCGTGGCACGACGGCCTTCTACGCGCCGCCACGCCCGGAGGCGGACTGAACGCGTCATCTCGCGGACCGACACGTCACCTTGCCGACTGAACGCGTCACCTTAAGGAAGCGCGCTCCCTCCATCTCCCCTGGTGACGGGCCTGCTGAAAGACCGGGGCCGTCAGCCTCCCGCGAAGAGCCGAAGGCGCCCTGCGGGAGAAGAGCGAGAGAAGAACGAGATGAAGAACCGGCCCGCCGACCGGTCTGTGTCCACA
>NZ_JBHVHF010000118.1:0-22495 GCF_042800315.1 Streptomyces sp. NPDC057638 | reverse complement strand
GTGCGGGGCCGCCGGTCCCGTGGTCTCAGGAGCAGGTGTACTGCGCCGGCCTGCTGATGTCGTTTCCGATGAGGGTCTTCTCGTCGTCGCTGATCGCCTTGATCGTGAACGTGTCGGAGACCGTGGTCAGCGGGTCGGAGACCACGCCATCGCGCCACAGGACGGGCCGAATGACCGACGCGACGTATTTCGATCCGCCCACGGTCCCGTGACCACCGATGGCCTTGGCCGAGAGAGCGCCCTGGGTGATCGTCCGTACCAGCGCACCTTGATCGTTCCATTCGGCCACGGCATAGCTTGAGCCGTTGTCCATGTCGCCCACCACACGCCCGTCCCGGATGGCATGGGGCGTGCTGAAGGGATGGGGGCCGGGCGCGTAGAGCGTGTGCCACTGACCGTTGACGTCCGTGACGAACCCCCTTCCCGCGCTGTGCCCGACGATCCGGCCCTGCTCGTCGATACCGGCGAGGATGGGGCTGCTGTCCGCGGGGGTGGCCAGTTCGCGGTACGTTCCGGGGGCGCTCGCCGGCCAGACCACCAGCACGCGCTTCAACCCGATGGAGGCGGTCCCGGCGATGTCACCGGCGTTGTTGATCACGTGCGCCGACGAGCCGCTCCAGTTCGGGCTGGACGGCAGCACGGTCGTCGCCCCGCCGCGGCTCACCGTCACGGCCGCCCAGGTGCCGTTGATGAGGTCGTCCCCCACGATCTTCCCGGACGTGTTGACATCCCGCAGATTGGGCGTGGCCGCGGGCAGCCGTAGCACGACCCTGCCGTTCTCCCACAGCGTGCCGCGCCTTTCCCGGTAGTCAAACGGCCAGTTCGTGGACCGGATACCCGTGATGCCGATCCCGTACCGGCCACCGTCGCTCGCGAGCAGCGTGCCGGAGGGCACGGTGGGCGGCAGTTCCCATGCCGTCTGCTGCCATTGGCAGGCCGCCGCCTGAGCCGTGCCCACGGGCAGCAGGAGGCCGAGGGCCGCCGTGAGCGCCGCGGCCACCACCATTCTTCTCGTACGTCGATTCGACAAGGGAGTCCTTCCTCGTGGGGAACGCACCGATTCGACGGCCGAGCCTGACAGCGTCCGCCGTGCCGGGTGAAGGACATTGCGTGAGGGCGAAAGAACGGCGGGGGCGAGCTCACCGCCGCCGAACGCGCCGCCCGCGCCGGCTATGACCACTCCCGCGCCACCGGCCGCCGCGTCCCCCCGTTCGACCTCTCACACGGGTGCGTCCGCGATCGGGGCGACGCGGTCGCCGCCGAGGTGGTGGCACATCGGCGCGGCGAGCGTGAGGTGCGGGGGTTCACCACGGGATGGACGACAGCAGCGCGTCGCGCTCCGGCTGCTCGTAGTACTGCTCGATGGCCGTGCGGACCGCCCGCGGGGCGGCCCTGGCCATCTCCGTCAGCACCGTCCCCCTGAGTGCGGCGGGGGCCCACGCCGAGGCGTCGACGAGGGGATCGGCCCACTCCACGTTCACGGCGACCAGGGCGCCGCCATGGGCCCAGAGCCACTCCGGGTCGTAGTCGCGGAAGGTCAGCGGGGTGTCGTCGGGGCCGATACCGGCCAGGGCCAGCTCCTTGGCGAGCGCGAGGGCCGGTCCGTCGACAGGGGCACCCTCGGTGTCCACCACCAGCAGTCTGTCGTGCAGCAGCCGGGCGGCGGCGGTGAGCAGCGAGGACGCGGGCTCGCGCGGATCCGGGACCCGGCCGAGCCACTCCCGGCGCCCGGCCACCGAGCCCGCCAGGAGTTCGGCTCCCGGGGCCTGCCGCTCGTTGCCGAAGAAGTCGTAGGCCGCCCGGACCAGACGCGGGTCCCCGGCGTTCAGCAGCCGGGCCACCGCCCGGCTCACCACCGGCTGTTCGGCGCCGAGAAGGCGGTAGAGCCGGGTGAGCCACCGGGCGTTCAGTTCGACACCGGGCGGATCGAACGGTGGGCGCAGGGCCGCCCCGGCGACCAGGGCGTCCCAATCGGTGGCCGCGTCCAGCTCCACCCCGTCGAGTACGAGAGGGAGTTCGACGTCCGGGTGCCCGGCGCACACCCAGTCCGTGAACGCCGGGTACAGATCGTCCGAGGCGTAGCCGATCCGGTCGATCCAGGCCGTGTGCCGCTGGTGGCAGCCACAGGCGTAGTGCCGGTCCTCCGTATCCGGCCGTGTGTGCGACCGCACCGGCTCACCGCAGCGGGTGCAGCGCAGCGCGTTGCAGCCGACGGGGGACGCCCAGCCGAACTCGAACGGCCGCGTTGGCAGCCAGAACCGGGCCCCCACCAACTGGGGGTAGGGATCGCAGTACGTCGTCATGCGCTCGCCGCCGCTCCCGCCGGTGCCGCTTCGCCGGGGAACTTCCCGTCCTTGCCGCAGGCTCGGAGCTCATCCTCGGTGAGCGGGTAGATATAACGGTAGATGTCCTGTGACTCATCGTACTCACAGCCGAATGGCTTGGCCGCGGCCATGATCTCGACAAGGGTGTGGTGACTGGCCCCGATGAGAAACGCGATGGACGCGAGCCGAGCCCCGTACGCGTCCGCGTCGAGCGCCTTGGCGGCACTCATCATCGTGTTCGTCGTGCCGGACGGTCCGCCGCCGAGCGGCAGACTGAGCTTGCGCTGCGCCTCCACCCAGCTGTTCCTCTCATTGATCATCCAGACCCTCGCACCGGCGAGCCACTTCAGGGCGTCCTGCTCCTTGTTCCACTCCGGATCGTCCTTCGTGTGCACTGCCTCCTGCCGGGCGCTGAAGTCGAGACCGGTCTCCGCGACGGTGTGTTCGGTACGCCCGGTCTGGCCCGGCTCCTCGTCGGGGTGCAGGGCCTTGAGCACCTCGTTGCGCTTGACGCGCGCCCCTGCCTGGTGTTCCACCGCCGAGTCCTCGGGAATGGGCGCGATATCACGGGTGGTGACGGTGGTCCGGGTGGCACCGGCCCTGCGCATATCGCGGCGGCTCGACCGCAGGACGCGCTCGTTCAGCTTGGCCGCCTTGATGTGCTGGTCGATCTCCCGCTGCTTCGTGGTATCGGCGAGATCCCGGGCCAGTACCTCGGTGAAGAAGCGCACGATATGGGTGTACCGCTCGCTCAGCGTGCCCTCATCGAAGACGGCCATCACATCGGCGACCGCCGTACCGACGAAGCCCGACTTCGCGACGTCGTCCTGGCCGACGACCTTGAAGACCTCCGCGAGCCGCTCATCGGCCTGATCCCAGGCGCCGCCCACCCCGCTGCGGATATACGCCTTGGCCTTCGTCGCCATATCGCCCATCGTGCCCTTGGCCAGGGGATGCGCGGACGCCGTGGCCGCGAGCCTGCGCTCGAACGCCATCGCCTCCGCCTCGAACTCCGGGTCGGCGGCCATCGACCGCCCGCTGGTGTTGGCGCCGAGCGTCAGCTCGGTCTCCACCCGCTGCACCGGGGCCGCGCCGCCGCCGCCGACAGCGGTGCTGTGCGTCGGGTGCGGCTCCGGGTCCGCCGTGCGGGCGCGGCCGGTCGGCCCGCTCATCACCCGTACCGCGTTGGCCTCCGCCTCGCGTTCGAACCGGTCGGACGGATCGGAGACACGAAGCCCCGCACCGTTGTCGGTCCCGGCGACCGGCCCCTGGCGCTGCTGGATGACATGCGTCAGCTCATGGGCCAGGGTGTGCCGGTCCCCACCGCCCTCACCGAGGACGATGTGGTCGCCGGAGGTGTACGCGCGGGCGCCGATCTCGGCGGCGGACCGCCTCGCCGCACTACCGGTATGGATACGGACAGCGGAGAAGTCGGCGCCCAGCCGGGACTCCATATCGCCCCGGGTGGCCCTGTCCATCGCCCTGCCGCCGGACCTCAGCACGGTGGGCACCGAGGAACGCTGGAACGCCGCGCCGACCCGGGCCCCGGGCCCCTCCTGATGGCCGCCCTGCTCCTCCTCCGCGCCCTCGTGCCCGGCCCGGCGCAGCAACTGGACCACCGCCGCGTTCCCGATGGTGCGCTGTAGTGTCCCCAGCCCCCACGACCGCGCGGCCCCCGGCGCCGTGTCGCGGGCGGGCCGGCGCTCGTCCCGCTCGACGCCGTGGTTCCCGGCCCTGTCCCGTACGTGCATGGAACGATCCCTCCTGCGTGGGAGAACACCGACTCTGCCTGGGTACGCCAGGACCGGCGCGGAGACCAGGTATCGGGGGGCAGGGTTAGGGGCACCGCGAGGGCACGACCTCTCGCCCGAGCAGCCCGTGTGATGGCCTACCGGAACCTCTTGACGTTTCGTCACCAACAGGTGTGGGAGTGCGGCGTACGCTCGTGGTATGGAGAACGCTACGGGCGTGCGTCTGAGGGAAGTTCGCAAGCGCCGAGGGCTCAGCCAGCGCGAACTCGCCGATACGTCAGGTGTGTCGCTCTCCCTGATCAGAAAGCTGGAACAGGGCGACTACGGGGTTCCGCGACTGGAGACACTGCGCAAGCTGGCGGTCGCGCTGCACGTTCCCACCATGCGGCTGGTAGGCAGGGAGCGGGAGAGCCCGTCAACGGAGGTCGTCCCGGGCGACCACTGGCGGTCCGTGAGACAAGCCCTGGAACATCCGTCTTCCGGGAGTGAACCAGGTGACGACGGGCCTACCTTGCGTGGGGTCCAGATGGTTCTGGACGCGGCTGGTCCGCTCTTCCGAAGAAATCAGTATGTGGAGTTGGCCCTTGTGCTGCCCTCATTGCTTCGCGACGCGGAAGCGCTGGAGAGGGGCGGGCGGGGCCTGCGGTCCAGATTGTTCGAACTCGCCGGAAAGTTGATGGTTCAGACCAGGCAGTTCGACGCGGCGGAGATCGCCATCGGGAGCGCGCTGGAGAACGCGCCGGAACAGATGGATGGGGCCTCGGCCATTAATACCCGGTGCTGGTTGCTGCTCCGCCAGGGCAAGTTGGACACCGCGCTCGCCCTCGCCGTCCAGTGGGCAGATGAGACGGAGCCGCGCTTGTCTCGTGCCACGACCGAGGAACTGTGTACCTGGGGCCTGCTGTGTCTAAGAGTGGCTGCGGCGGCCGTGCGGAACAACCAGAAGGAACAGGCGGAGGAGGCTCTGCGGTGCGCCAGAGCCGCCGCCGTCAAACTCGGACGGGACGTGGACAGCTACTTGTACCGCGGCTTTGGCCCATTGACCGTACACATGAAGCGTGCCGAGCATCTCGGCGTCTCTGAGAAGTACGACGGTGTGCTTCGGCTGGCTGAGAAGGGCCCGGCCCATCTTCTTCGCCCGGGTGGCAGTAAGGAGAATCGCTACATTCTCGATGTCGCCAACGCGCACGCGGAGAGACGACAGTACGTCGAGGCGTTCGAGAGGCTGGAAAGCCTCAGGACCCAGGCGCCCGAGTGGCTTCAGCACCAGAGGTACGCGCGTGATGTCCTCGGGAAGGTCATCACGGGGCGGCGGACGCTGAAGGCGGAGATGCGGACCATGGCGGATCTGCTGCGGCTGCCTCTGTAGCACCCTGGCGCATTTTGGCCCCGGGAAGCGCCAGCGCCTCCCTGCCTTTTGCCGCCGTTGTTGGGTGGTCGCCCGATCCCTCGTGCGCTTCGTCACCGTGGGGTGTGGGAGTGCGGCGTACGCTCGTGGTATGGAGAACGCTACGGGCGTGCGTCTGAGGGAAGTTCGCAAGCGCCGAGGGCTCAGCCAGCGCGAACTCGCCGATACGTCAGGTGTGTCGCTCTCCCTGATCAGAAAGCTGGAACAGGGCGACTACGGGGTTCCGCGACTGGAGACGCTGCGCAAGCTGGCGGTCGCGCTGCACGTTCCCACCATGCGGATAGTGGGCAAGGAGCGCGAGAGTTCGTCCATGGCTGTCGTGGCGGACGATCACTGGCGGCCGGTCAGGCGTGCTCTGGAGAACCGCTCCTACGGCGGTGACCCAGGGGAGGACGGGCCGACTCCGCGCGGTGTCCAGAAGGCATTGGACGCGGCCGGACCGCTCTTCCGGAAGAACCAGTACGTGGAGTTGGCTCTCCTGCTGCCTCCCATGCTCCGGGACGCGGAGGCCCTGGGGGAGCAGGGGCGCGGCCTGCGAGCCCGACTGTACGAACTCGCCGGAACGCTGATGGTTCAGACACGGCAGTTCGATGCGGCGGAGATCGCCATCGCCAACGCTCTGGAGAACGCGGTGGAGCAGACAGACGGGGCGGCTGCCATCAACACCCGGTGCTGGCTGCTGCTTCGCCAAGGCAAGCTGGACGCCGCACTCGCGCTCGCCGTCCGGTGGGCGGATGAGACCGAGCCACGCCTCACGCGCGCTACGGCACAGGAGCTCTGCGCCTGGGGGCTGATGTGCCTGCAAGTGGCCGCGGCCTCGGTAAGGAACAACGAGAAGGCGCAGGCGGAGGAGGCCCTCCGGATGGCGAGGGCGGCCGCCGTCGTACTCGGACGGGATGAGAACAGCTACCTCTACCGTTCCTTCGGGCCCATGAACGTGCGCATGAAGCGCGTGGAGTACCTCAGCGTCTCGGGACAGTACGACCACGTGCTTCAGATGGCCGACAACGGTCCGGCCCACCTTCTTCGCCCCGGGGGCAGCATGCACAACCGCTTCATCCTGGACGTCGCGAACGCCCATGCGGAGAGACGGCAGTACATCGAGGCGTTCGAGAAGCTGGAGGGCATCAGGGTGCATGCCCCGGAGTGGCTTCAGCACCAGCGGTACGCGCGCGATGTCCTCGGGAAGGTCATCACGGGGCGGCGGACGCTGAAGGCCGAGATGCGGACCATGGCGGATCTGCTGCGGCTGCCTCTGTAGCACCCTGGCGCATCCTGGCCCCGGGCCCGGGAAGTGCCATCGTCCGCCTAATGCGCTCTCCGTAATCTCTCCGTCACTCAGCCGAATATGGGCAGGTGATAGAGGTGCCGATGAGTGCATCGCGTGGACCGGGAGCAGGGGCTATGACCCGGTTATGGATCTGGACCGTCCATGCGCTGGCCGCCGCCGAAGGGCGGATCGGGCTCGGGTTCGAGTTGCTGCGGCTGCGCTGGGACTCCGGGTGTGTGGACGAGTGGCGCTGGGAGCTGGAGGCCGAGGCGTGTCAGGCGCGGCTTGACGCCGAGCTGGAGGGGCTGCTGGAGGACGGTGGTCCGGTGTGAGCGGGCCACCCGTTTCGTACCTCTGTTACGTCCTGGTGGAGGGGCCCGTCCACGGAAGCGGTGCCGTACTGCCGTACATCCTCGACGCGACGCGGACCCGGTCGCGGGAGACCGCGCTCGACTGGCTGCGGCAGCGCGGGCGGTGGGTGGCGGACCGGCTGGACCCGGACCCCGCCGTGTCGCCGTGGGTGACCGCGCTGATGCGGATGGGGCGGGTGCCGGTGCCGGACGCGCCGACGGAGATCCGGGTGTGGTGCGAGGATCCGGGCGAGGACCGGGCGGCGCGGGCGCGACTCGACCGGGGTGTGCCGGTCTCGGTCGTCATTCCGGACGGGCCCGATCGGTACACGCTCGCGATCTGTCCGCAGCGGGCACGCGTTCTCCTTGTTCAGCCGTATTTCCCGCTTGACGCGAAGAGGCGGTGAGCCGTGCCCCGTACTGGTCGTGAGGACGTTCTCGGGTCTCGGGAGAGCGTGATGGCCCGATACCGCGAGGGCGAGACCCTCAAGGCGCTCGCCGCCGAGTTCGGTGTGAGTGACGCCTGGCTGAAGAAGCAACTGATCCGCTGGGGCGTGCCCGTACGCGATGTGCGCGCCGCCCGCCTCCTCCGCGCACAGCAGCAAAGGAACCCCCGGTGAACGAGACCCCCCGCATTCCCGACTGCCAGACCTGCGACGACCTCACCGCCGCCGAACGCACCGCCCGCGTCGGCTACGACCACTCCCGCGCCACCGACTGCCGCGTCCTCCTGCGCCGCCACAGGGATGCCGACCACGCGGACGGTGTGCGCTGACACTCAGCCCGTTCGGCTTGCCCCGTGCCCGGACGGCGACCGGCTCCTGCGGCTCCTCGGGTACCCCGACCTGCGTAGAGCGACATCACCACACACTGATTGGAGAAGCAGTGACATATCTGGATCTCCCCGCAGTTCCGCCGCGAAGCGTACGTGAGATGGGCTCAGGGGTGGTGTTCGAGGGAGCTGGCCATCATTTCTCCGCTGCGCCGGCGGTGGACGTTGCGGCAGTCTCGGCTGCGGCGACGGTACCGCTCTCGGTGATCTTGCAAGTGACCAAAAGGTGCGACTTCGACTGCACCTTCTGCTCCGAGACGTTGCAGCTCCCGGATCCCACCCTTGAACAGCTCGACACCATGCGCACGAACCTCGCCGGAGTGGGCCGGGTATTCCTGTCCGGGGGTGAACCGTTGATGCGCAAGGACTTCCACGAGATCGTGCAGATGTACTACGGGGACTTCATCCTCGCAGTGCCGACCAACGCCACCCACGGCCTGAGCCACGCGCCCCGGATCGCCGGGAAAGTGGCGTTCGCCAACATTGGTCTGGAAGGCCCCAGGGCCACGGTCCGGCGGGTCCGTGGAGACTACGACAAGCAAATGGCGGGAGTGCGGGCCCTCCAGCAGCACGGCATCCCGCTGTCACTGTCAGCGGTGGTCTACAGGTCTACGCTCTCCGTGCTTCCGTTCACCATCCAGATCGGCGATGTGCTCAACGCTGGCAAGGTCAAGTTCATTCTCCCGCTCCGCAAGGGCAATGCGCTGAACCTCGCCGAGCACGAGTTCATCACCCAAGACGAGGCTGAGAGCGCATTCCAGCAGCTCAAGGGCTTACGCGCGGAGCACCAGTGGTCACCCGCGCTTCGGCTGACGACCTGGACGCCCGAGAACGAGGGGCACATGATCGTGGTCGAGCCGAACGGGGTAGCCCGTGCTTGGCCGGTCTACGACGCGAAGGATCTGTGGGAACCGCTGGGGAACGTCCTAGAGGAGCCGATCACCGCTATCTGGGAACGGTATCGGTTCAAGGAGAACCACTACGCGAAGTACCTCGGCCGTTCCATTCACACCGTGGCTCAGGGGATCTGAGTGCGGTCGATCACGAATCTCGGCTGGCCGGACACACCGTTTGGGTCGACCGGGCGGCCCGTGCAGCGCTCGGTGCAGTGGCTGACCGGCCTGTCATGTCAGTGGACGGACACCGGACAAGAACCGACGCTGGTTGGTGCCGCCGCAGTGCTGATGCCGGTCCACCGTACGCGATCCACACCAGTTAGTGCCGACCTGGCGCACTTCGGATTCATGGTGCTGATGGCCGAGGCCGTCCCCGATACCGGTCTCCTGGATGCTTTGGACGCGTTTCTTGTGCAGGCACGGCGCCAGGCAAGGATCATCTCCTGGCACTCTGCCGCCGACGACCTACAAGCTCTTCGTGATCTCGCGCGGTCCTGCGACGGGCACCGGCATCCGGGTGTGACTTCCTTGTCCGAGGCATGGGTCGATCGCCAGAAGCCTGAGCGCGATACGGCGCATTGCGTGGACACGGCTCTGGCGCTCGGACCCGGGTCCGTGATCCGTGAAACCGCCGAAGCGCACGCCCTGATGGTCTCCGATGCGCTGCTGTTACCGCAGTATCCGACCCACGGGCAGAAGCGCCACCGCGTTCTGGCCGAGGGCAGCGGGACAGCCCTGATGACCGAATCGATCGCCGTCGATGCCCTTGCCCAGGCGCTGATCACGACTCTGCTCGGCGGGAAGGCGACAGGTCATCTGCACTGGGGCGGGAAAACCCTCAACGATGACGGCGCGCTGGACATCTACGCCATGATCGATGCCGTCGCCTGGGGCCATTTCCCGTCGGTGTTTCTCCGCACACTCAACCAGTAGCCGAGTAGCTTGCTGTGGGGGTCGCGGGCACCGGGTGCGCGGCCCCGGAAACGGCAGGAAAACATGATCACTATCAGCAGCGCGCGATCCCACCAGCCGCCGAAACGCCGTACGGGAACGGTTCGTATCGCATCTCTCGATGTCGAGTGGACCAAGAACTACCGGATCAAGAACGGCAACCGCCCCTTCTGTTACTCGATCGTCTGGCTTGACTTGCCCGCCAGATCGTCAGTCGACCTGGCCGATGTCTCGTTCGCCTTCACCAGCGTGTACGTCGAAGACTCCACGGAGGAAAGCGACCTCGTGGCTTCTGCCGCCGCGACCCTACGGATCGCGAGCGAGCACGCTGACCTCATCACCGGACACCAGCTCTGCTCCGATCTCGCCGTCCTGGCTGCCAATGCATCTCAGGAGGACGCCGACCTGATGCTGGCCCGTTCCCAGTGGAAGACACGCCGAACAGGCACTCCTGACACTGCACAGTATGTGGACACCCGATATGACGCCGGGCATCTGCTCACCGGTACATCCCGGCGGCTCGTTGATGTCTGCACCGAACTCGGCCTTGACGTCACTCAGCCCGAATTGCGCGGCACATCAATGCCTGCCCTGCACCGTCGGTGGACTGACGGCGCTGACACCGAGGGCCGTGAACGCGTCAGTGTCCTCAACTTGCGCCACTCCCTGTCTACCGCCTACGTCGCTGCTCGCACCGAGGGCCTGGGGCACTGGGCTCCCGACGGGTTGAACATCAACCGAGTGCTCGCGCGCGGAGCCGACGGCGCCTGGGGCTGGCTCACACACCCGACCTTCACCGTCCTACTGGAGGGCGCATGCCGATCCGAAGCTGCAAAGTTATCGCTGTCGAAGGCACGCAAGCAGCAGGCAAAACGACGCTCGTCCACGCGCTGACCGCACACTTGCGCGAGCGGTCCGTCAACGTCCTGTGTACCGGCGAGCCCGCACGGTCCAGTCCTTTCATGGAGGAGATCGTTCTTCACCGGAAAGGGAACTTCGACCTCGCAGCTGAACTCGATCTTTTCGCCCAGCAGCTCACGGTTCCCCTGCGGGCGGCACGTAACCAGCAACTCCTCATCACCGACAAGACCCCCGCCAATGTGCTCGCCCTCGCCCGGTTGGTCCTTGACATCACAGAACCCAGGACTGGAGCCGTTCTTGCCGCTTGTGACGCGCTGTGCCGTGCCTGGATGCCCGCCGCGTATGACCTGATCTTGTACTGCCGCGACCGCTTCGACCAGAAGGCGGGCGGTGACCGGATGAGGGAGAAGGTTCTCTCGCTCCAGGAAGAGTCCGATCACGTCATCTTCCAAGCATGCGTGGACACTGGTGTCCCCATCCTCGAAGTGCCCACCGGAATGAGCACTCATGAGCGTGTCCAGTGGGTAGCTGAGCGTGTTACTCATCTCGGGGTAGCGGCGACCTGACCGACGGCTACAGTCCTCCAACGATTCGTACCGTTCCGTTGGAGGACCAGTGCCGCAAAGCCAGCACCCCGTGAACGACGTCATGATCATTTTGGAGCGCGGCAACTCCCTGCTTCTCGCCGAACGCAAGGACACCGGCTATGCCGATGGCCTCCTGAACCTGCCGTCCGGCAAGGTCGAGCACAACGAGGACGTCTACGACGCGGCCATCCGCGAGGCGGAAGAGGAGATCGGCGTCCGACTGCGGCGGGAGGCCCTACGGCTCGTCCATGCCATGTACTTCCGTAACCCCGAGGGCCAGACCCGGATCGGCTGGTTCTTCGCGACGGACGAATGGGATGTCGAACCATTCAACGCCGAACCTCACAAGTGCGCGGGTGTCGCATGGCATCACCGTGACCACTTGCCTGACAACACGGTCCGCTACAACGCTCTGGGGATCGGGCACTACATCAAGGGCGAGCCGATCTCTGTTCACTGGCATGACTCGCACATGAGTTGAAGACCTCTCGTGCGGCCACCGCAGGGGGCGTGAGGCTTTCCCACTGGCTCTCGACGGATGGTGAGGGGCCCCGGATCGTGAGTGCCCCTCACCCCTTCACCGCGCCAGTGTGTCGGTTCGGGTGCGCCGTGCGGGCGGGAGCCAGGTGGGCAGAGTCCAGCTCGGGCCGTCGGGGGTGTCGAGACGCACCGTCTGTTCGGTGGGGGTGACGGTGAGGGTGAAGGCGGTCTGCGGGGGTGAACCGGCCGTCTCCCAGGCGTCGATGGCGGCTTCGATGTCGTCCCAGAGCCGGTGCGGCCCGCCCTGCCGAACGAGGAATCCGCTCTCATCGCTGGTGGGGGTCAGGGTGGCGAAGGAGCCGCTGCTGACATCGATGGCGTGATAGAGCCACGGACCCCCGTCCGCCCTGGTGGAGAGGCCTTGGGCTCCCGGGGCCGCGAGCTGGGCGAGGAACAGGGGAATCCAGCTCTGGAAGACCTCCCGGTCGTGGCGGGCCGGACGTTCGTCGGACGGCTGTCGCAGCAGGTCCGAGTAGTCATCGAGAGCGGGAGCCGCGTGAGGGCGGGCGATCATGAAGGAGACCATGCCGGGCAGGAAGCGGCCCTCGGCGGTGCCGTTCTCGCCGACGGTGAGGCGGGCAAGGCCGGAGCCGGAGAGCCAGCCCGACACGGTGGTGAGGATCGTGCCCCCCGGTGTGACCTGGCGCAGCCACGCAGGCGGGATGGTCCGTACCGAGCAGGTGGCGATCAGGTGGTCGTAGGGGCCGCCCTCCTCGTCACCGAGGAGGCCGTCGCCGTGGATCAGGCGCGGTGTGTATCCGGCGCTGGTGATCGCGGTACGGGCGCGAGCGGCGGCGGCCGGGTCGTACTCGATCGAGGTGACGTGGTCACTGCCGAGGCGGTGGCACATCAGCGCGGTGGAGTAGCCGGTGCCGGTGCCGATCTCCAGCACGCGGGCACCGTCCTTGGGGGCCAGGTCCTCCAGCATCCGGACGACAAGGCCGGGGAGGGTGGAAGAGGACGTGGGCTCGCCGCCGACCGGGCCGTCGACGTCGCCGGGGTGCACACCGCCGTCGAGCTGGGTGACGAGGGTCTCGTCCGCGTACACGTCCTCCAGCCATGCGTCGGTGCCTTCGGCGTCGGGCAGTGCCGGAGTCCACAGGGTTCCCCGGGGCCCGTCGCCGCGACGGAAGAACGCCGGTACGAAGACCTCGCGGGGTACTGCGGTGAGGGCGGCCCGCCATGCGGCCGAGCGCAGCAGCCCGGCGTTCTCCAGCCGGTCGGCCAACCGCTCACGTAGTCGCGCGGCACGGTCGTCGGGGGCATGATCGGTCATGCGGAGAGTCCCTTCTCCAGTACGTCGGCGAGTGCGACGGCGATGGCCGTCCGGGTCGGGCGGTTGACCAGTGCCCGATACCCGTCGGGCACATCCATCCCACCAAAGGACATCCTGGCCGTACTGGAAACCGAAGGTCCGGAGAATGAGGCCCAGGCTGTTCCTGGGCTGTCGAACTCCGGCCTGTGCATCGGTGGGTACCGCGATGTGGTCGAAGATGATCCGGTTGTACTTTCGACGGAGTACTGGGCGGGCGAGGGCTTACGTCTGTCGGGCGTGGGGCCTCTGACGCGTCATCTCGTGGGCGTACTCGTAGAGTGCGCGTGCGGTCGGATTCCTCAGGAACGGCTTGAGTGACTTCATCATGGTCGTGATCTTGCGATCCACGCGGCCGGACTGGATGGCGGGGTAGGCGCGCAGAGCGTTTTTCCATGTGGCACATGCGGCCTCTAGGTGGCCGAGTTCCATTTCCCGCTCTGCGAGTAACGCGCCATCGAGCACGGCGCGGCGATCACGCCTCCGGTCTCGTAATTCGAGATAGCGCTTGATGGACTCCAGGGAGCCCGTCTTGTCTCCCAAACCGTACGTGACGTGAGCGATGTCGAACTCCAACACGGCCTCCCGATAGCGCCCCATCACCACTCTGCTTGAGGACGCTGTCTTGTTCATCTCTCCCTCCGCCTCCCGTAGGGAGGAGAGTGCCGATCGTGAATCGCCGGTGAGGGCGCTCGCGTAGGCGAGCTGTCCGGCGAGAAATGCTCGGACATTGGATTCGAGTGTGCGTTTATCCGCCATGGCTGCCGAGGTCAGTGCGACTGCGGTCGTGTGGCGTCCGAGCTGGAGTGCCTGGGAACTCATGCCGTGCAGCGCCAGAGAGTATGCGTTTCTGTCGTTCGCTGCTTTGGCCAGCTCCATTGCCTTGAGGTAATATCCCTGCCCTAGGCTCTGATATTCGTCGTCAACGGCCATATAGCCGATGAGATAGCACAGGTTGGCAGCCGCTGAGAACATCCCGCTGCGCGTGTGTTCGGATCCGGACGCGGAGAGAAGCGGGACGACCGTGTCGATGAGGAAGGCTGCCGCTACCGGACGGGTACCGCGTCCGCCGAGCTGGTAGTCGAGATCGGAGAAGCGCTGTGTCATCGCGGTGACCATCGCGATCTCCCCGTCGCCCATGCGGCGTAATCTGCCTGATGAGGTCGTCTCGATTCTCTCGACAGTCTCGTTCCACGCGGGAATCGCCGTGGCGATGGAAAGGACCCCGGCGTTGAGTAGCGTGCGGCGGGACGGTCCCATAGCAAGCCTCCCACGTTCGACAAGCTCGTTGACTGCTCCGTGCTGGATGTTGCGGAGCTACGACCACTCCCGCGCCACCGACTGCCGCGTTCTTCTCCGTCGACACCGGGACACCGACCACGCCGACGGCGACCGCTGACCCTCACCCCTTCACCGCGCCCCCCAGTGCGAACCCGCCCCCCAGCCGCCGTGCGATCAGCAGGTACAGCAGCAGCACCGGGACCGAGTACAGGAGGGAGAAGGCGGCGAGCTGGCCGTAGACGACGGAGCCGTAGTTGCCGAAGAAGGTGAAGACGGAGACGGAGGCGGGGAGTTTGTCGGGGGTGAGGATCAGCATGAAGGGGACGAAGAAGTTGCCCCAGAGCTGGATGAAGGTGTAGCCGGTGGCGACGGCGACGCCCGGGCCCATCAGGGGGAGGACGACGCGGGTCAGGGTCTGGAGGGTGGTGGCGCCGTCGGTGCGGGCGGCTTCTTCCAGGACGAGGGGGACGCCGTCCATGAAGTTCTTCATCAGCCAGATGGTGAAGGGGAGTTGGGAGGCGGCGAGGAAGAGGGCCGTTCCGGGGAGGCTGTCCACCAGGTTGACGCGGACGAAGAGGGCGTAGACCGGGACCATGACCGCCGTGATCGGCAGGCAGGTCGTGAAGAGGATGGTCAGCAGATAGGGGCGGGTCAGCCGGGAGCGGTGGCGGGAGAGCGGGTACGCGGCGAGCGCCGCGCCCACGATGGTCAGGGCGGTCGCCCCGCCGCACAGCAGCAGGCTGTTGAGCATCGGGGTGAAGGTGATCTCGTCGGTGAGGACGGCGGAGAAGTTCTCCCCGGTGACGGTGGAGGGGATACGGACGCGCAGGTCGGCCTCGGCGTTGACGGAGGAGAGGACCAGCCAGAGCAGGGGGAGCGCGAACGCGGCGGCGATGACCAGCAGGGCGGCGTCGGCGGCCGGTCGGTAGCGGGGCCCGCCGGTCATAGCTCCACCTTCGTCAGTCGCAGGTACACCACCGAGAAGAGGGCGCCCACCAGCAGGAGCAGCAGCGCGACGGCCGTTCCGTAGCCGATCAGGCTCTTCACGAACGCCTGGTCGTACATGAAGACCGGCAGGGTCTGGCTCCGGCCGCCCGGTCCGCCCCGGGTCATCGCCCAGATCAGTCCGAAGACGGAGAGGGTGGAGAGGGTGTTGAGCATCAGATTGGTGCCGATGGAGCGGCGGATCAGCGGCAGCGTGATGTACCAGAGGTTCCGGACCGGGCCCGCGCCGTCGACCCGGGCCGCCTCCACCACATCGCGGGGGATCTCGGCGAGGGCGGCCGAGTAGATCAGCATCGAGAACGCGGTCCCGCGCCAGACGTTGGCGAAGGAGACCGCGAGGATCGGCAGGGTGAAGAGCCAGTTCTGGCCGGGCAGTCCCAGCCAGTCCAGGACCGCGTTGAGCGATCCCTCGCGGCGGAAGAAGGCGTAGAGGAGGAAGGCGGCGACGATCTCGGGGAGGACCCAGGCCGTGACCACCAGGGTGCCGGTGATCGTGCGGACCGGGCGGGAGGCGGAGCGCATCAGCCCGGCGAGGGCGAGGCCGAGGGTGTTCTGGCCGATCACCGCCGAGACGATGGTGAAGACCAGGGTGAGCCAGACCGCGCGGCGGAACTCCTCGTCGGCGAAGGCGCGGCGGAAGTTCTCCAGGCCGGTGAACTCCGCCCCGGCGGAGCCGGTGAGCTGGGTGTCGGTGAAGGCGATGGCGACGCAGTAGGCGATCGGCCCGGCGAGGAAGAGCAGCATGAGGAGGGTGGCCGGGGCGAGGGGGAGCCAGCGCAGCCATCGGATTCCTCGCGGGTGCGCTCCGGGGGAGGGCCGGGCCGCACGTTCTTCCGGGGCCTCGCTCACTCCCGCGTCACCGCGCCATCGGTGATCGTCCGCAGGCTCTCGTCATAGGCGCGGGCCGCCTGAGCGGGGGAGGAGTCGCCGGTCGTCACCGCCTCCATCGCCTCGCCGATGGCGGTGGAGACCTGGGGGTAGACCGGCAGCGCGGGCCGGTAGTGGCTGTAGCGGACCAGTCCGGTGAAGAAGTCGACGCCCGGCATGGAGGTGCGGTACGAGCGGGCCGCCGCGACATCGTCACGGACCGCGATCTGCGCCGCGACCACACACCAGCGGGTGGCGTTCGCGGCGGTCTGGAGCGTACGGATGAAGGAGAAGGCGAGGTCCGGGTTGTCGGCGCGGGCCGGGACCGACCACGCCCAGCCGCCGGACATCGAGACCGCCCCCGGGGCCTGGCCGTGCTGGGTGGGCATCGGTGCCCGGGAGAGTTCGCGGCTCCAGTCCGGCCATTCCTTGGGGCCCTTGTTGATCCAGTTCTGCCCCATCCAGGAGCCGTCGAGGGAGATGGCCAGCTTGCCCTCGGGCAGCCACTCGGTGGCGACCCGGGTGCCGATATTGGGGTCGAGGGCGTCGGAGACCTCGGGGCCGAGCTTCTCGCGGTAGACCGTGCGCACGAATCCCAGTGCGTCACGGAAGCCCGGCGAGCCGCTGACCCACTTCTTCGCCTTCGCGTCGTAGAGGGGGTCGGCGCCGGTTCCGTAGAGCAGCATCTCGAAGCCCTGCATCACGGCGGCCTCGCCGGGGGCCTTGCCGGTGTAGACGTTGAACGGGATGACGCCGGGCACCCTCCTCTTGATCTGGCGGGCGGCGTCGAGGACGTCGGCCCAGGTGCGTGGTTTCCAGTCGGCGGGCAGCCCGGCGCGGGCGAAGATCTTCCGGTTGAACCACAGGCCCCGGGTGTCGGTGCCGTCGGGGACCCCGTAGGTCTTGCCGTCCTCGGCGCGGGCGGCGGCCTTCGCGCCGGGCAGGAACCGTCTCCAGTCGGGCCAGGAGGCGAGCTGGTCGTCGAGGGGCCGGAGATATCCGGCGGTGATGTCGGAGTTGATGCGGAAGGTGTCCTCGTAGACCAGGTCCGGCGCCGTCTTCGCGGAGCGCATCATCTGCTGCGCCTTGGTGGCGTAGTCGTTGTCGGGGGCCTGTACGGGGATGAGCTTGACCTTCTTGCCCGGGTTCGCCTTCTCGAACTGGTCCCGGACGGACTCCAGATGCTGGTCCTTGAACCGGATCTTGTTGTCCGTGGAGCGGTTGTAGACGACCGTGATGGTGTCCGGGTCCCCGCCCGTGTCGCCGCCGCAGGCGGTGAGCAGGGGGAGGGTGAGGGCGGTGGTGAGAGCGAGGGCCAGTGGGGTGGTGGGGCGCACGGGCACGACCTCCTCGGAGCCGGGCTCCGGGGCCGGGGCCTCGGAGGGCTGCCGTGCGACCGTAGGACCGGCCCGCTGGGAGGGTCAACCCCTCATACGGGCGAGCGCGGGCGGGGTGCGGGGACCCCACGGGGTGCGCGGGGTGTCCGTCGCCTGAGCCGCCCGGCACCCGGGGTGGGTCAGCGGCTCGCGGGAATCCAGCGGTACTGGAGTTCGGGGCGGCCTATCTGCCCGTACTGGGGGCTGCGCGCCGCCCGGCCCTCGGTCACCAGGTGCTCCAGATAGCGGCGGGCGGTGATCCGCGAGATCCCGACGGCGACGCCGGTCTCGGCGGCGGTCAGCCCGGACGGGCGGTCGCGCAGACAGCGGGTGACCGCCTCCAGGGTGGGGCCGCTGAGCCCCTTGGGCAGGGCGCCGCCCTGGGGGGCGCGCAGTGCCGACAGCGCCCGGTCGACCTCGTCCTGGCCGCTGGCCTCCCCGGCGGCGGCCCGGAAGTCGGCGTACCGGGCGAGCCGGTCCCGCAGGGTGGCGAAGGTGAACGGCTTCAGTACGTACTGCACCACTCCCAGCGAGACACCCTCGCGCACGATCGCCAGATCCCGGGCGGAGGTCACCGCGATCACATCCGCCCGGTGCCCGGCGGCGCGCAGGGAACGCAGCAACTGGAGGCCGTGGCCGTCGGGGAGGTAGAGGTCCAGCAGCAGCAGATCCACCCGGGTACGCTCCAGCACCCGCACCGCCGCGGCCCGTGAGTGCGCCACCCCGGCGACGGTGAACCCGCTCACCCGACCCACATAGAGCGCGTGCGCGTCGGCGGCCACCGGGTCGTCCTCGACGACCAGGACCCTGATCGGCCCGGCGTCGGCACCGGTCTCGGCGGTCATACGGGTACCTCCGCGCGGGTGGGGGCTGGGGTGG
This sequence comes from Streptomyces sp. NPDC057638, assembly GCF_042800315.1. Lineage (NCBI taxonomy): Bacteria > Bacillati > Actinomycetota > Actinomycetes > Kitasatosporales > Streptomycetaceae > Streptomyces > Streptomyces sp. NPDC057638. The sequence goes on along the minus strand of NZ_JBHVHF010000118.1, from coordinate 4,005 downwards.
TCGTGCGGTCCGTACCGCGAGGTCGTGTTGTCGTACGGGGTCGGGGTCGCCCGGTCGCCGTACGGGCGGGGTGCGGCGCGACCGTACGGATCCCGGTACCGGTGCGGGGGCGGCGCGCGCTCACGCCGGGGCCTCCGCGCGCAGCGGCAGCCGGACGGTGAAGCGGGCGCCGCCGTCCGGGCCCCGGTCCAGCTCCACCGTGCCCCCGCCCCGGTGCACGGCCTGCCGCACCAGGGCCAGGCCCAGGCCACGGCCCGAGCCATGGGTGGACCAGCCACGGCGGAAGACATCCCCGGTGGCGGCCGGGTCGACGCCCGCGCCCGTGTCGTACACCCGCAGCAGCAGTTCCCCCGCGTCGGCGCGGGCGGTCACGGTGACCCGGGCCCGCGCGGGGCGGGCGGTCTGATCCGGGCGGGGCTCCACGGCGGCGGCCGAGGCCGCGTCGACCGCGTTGTCGATCAGATTGCCCAGGATGGTGACGAGATCGCGGGCGGGCAGCGACGGCGGCAGCACCCCGTCGTCGATGGAACTGTCCTCGGTGAGGACCAGCTCCACCCCGCGCTCGTTGGCCTGGGACGCCTTGCCGAGGAGCAGCGCCGCGAGCACCGGCTCGCCGACGGCGCCCACCACCCGGTCGGTCAGCTCCTGTGCCAGTTCCAGCTCGGCGGTGGCGAACTCCACCGCCTCCCCGATCCGGCCCAGTTCGATCAGCGAGACCACGGTGTGCAGCCGGTTGGCGCCCTCGTGCGCCTGGGAGCGCAGCGCCTGGCTGAAGCCGCGCTCGGAGTCCAGCTCCCCGGAGAGCGCCTGGAGTTCGGTGTGGTCCCGCAGGGTCACCACCGTGCCGCGCCGCTGGCCGCCGACGACCGGGCGGGTGCTGACCACGATCACCCGGTCCGCCGTCAGATGGACCTCGTCCACCCGGGGCTCGGAGGCCAGCAGGGCGCCGGTCAGTGACGCGGGCAGCCCCAGCTCGGCCGCCGGGCGTCCCACCGCGTCACCGTCCAGGCCCAGCAGTTCCCGGGCGCCGTCGTTGACCAGGGCGATCCTGCGCTGTCCGTCCAGCATCAGCAGCCCCTCGCGCACCGCGTGCAGGGCGGCCTGGTGGTAGTCGTGCATCCGGCTCAGCTCGCCGGCGTTCATCCCGTGGGTGTGCCGCCGCAGCCGGGCGTTGATCACATACGTACCGGCCCCGCCGAGCGCGGTCGCCGCGAGCGCCGCCACCACCAGGGCCGTGACCTGCTCCCGTACCCGCTCGCCGATCCGCTGGACCGTGATACCCGCACTGACCAGACCGACGATCCGCCCCTCGTCGTAGACGGGGACGACGGTACGGATGGAGGGACCCAGCACCCCCATGTGCCGCTCGCTGAAGGTCTCGCCGCGCAGCGCCGGTCCGATCCCGCCCAGGTACTGGCGGCCGATCTGCTCCGGCTCGGGATGGGTCCAGCGGGTCCCGTCCGGGGCCATCACCACCACGAACGCCACCCCCGCCGCCCGGCGCACCCCCTCCGTATACGGCTGGAGCAGCGCGCTGGGATTCGCCGAGCGCGCGGCCGCCACCACCGACGGGGAGCGTGCGACGGCCGTCGCCGTCGCCGTCGCCTGGAGCCGCGCCGTCTCCTCGGCCTGCGAACGGTCGGTGACATACGCGAAGAGGGAGCAGCCCATGACGATCGCCGCGACGAGGACGACCTGCATCGCGAAGAGCTGGCCCGCGAGGCTGCGCGGGCGGGGTATGCGCATGCGCCTTAGTGTGCACGCCGCATTTCGTGTGAACGAAACGTACGTAACGGTGACCGGCGTCACAGCCGTGGTGGATAGTCGCGGAAATCCATACGGGACATGGATGGCGTTTCACTGTAATGAGGAGGGACCCGTGGCTGAGTCCGGCAAGCGGGATCGTACGCACTATCTCTATATCGCGGTCATCGCAGCCGTCGTACTCGGTGTGATCGTGGGCTTCGCCGCCCCCGGCGTCGCCGTTGAGCTGAAGCCCATCGGTACCGGGTTCGTGAATCTCATCAAGATGATGATCTCCCCGGTCATCTTCTGCACGATCGTGCTGGGAATCGGCTCGGTACGACAGGCCGCCAAGGTCGGGGCGGTCGGCGGGCTCGCGCTCGGCTACTTCCTCGCCATGTCGACCGTGGCGCTCGCCATCGGTCTGCTGGTCGGCAACTTCCTGGAGCCCGGCGCCGGTCTGACGATCACCGAGGGCGCCAAGGAGGCCGGTGCCGCGGCCGCCGAGAAGGGCGGCGGCGAGTCGACCGCCGACTTCCTGCTCGGGATCATCCCCACGACCCTGGTCTCCGCCTTCACCGGCGGTGAGGTGCTCCAGACGCTGCTGGTGGCGCTGATGGCCGGGTTCGCGCTCCAGGCGATGGGCGCCGCCGGTGAGCCGGTGCTGCGCGGTATCGGGCACATCCAGCGGCTCGTCTTCCGCATCCTCGGCATGATCATGTGGGCCGCCCCGGTCGGTGCCTTCGGCGCCATCGCGGCCGTGGTCGGGGAGACCGGCGTCGACGCGCTGAAGTCGCTCGCCGTGATCATGATCGGTTTCTATGTCACCTGCGCGCTGTTCGTCTTCGTCATCCTCGGCGGACTGCTGAAGCTGGTCGCGGGCATGAACCTCTTCTCGCTGGTGAAGTACCTCGGCCGGGAATTCCTGCTGATCGTCTCCACCTCGTCGTCGGAGTCGGCGCTGCCGCGACTGATCGCCAAGCTGGAGCACATGGGCGTGAGCAAGCCCGTGGTCGGCATCACCGTGCCCACCGGCTACTCCTTCAACCTCGACGGCACCGCGATCTATCTGACGATGGCCTCGCTCTTCATCGCCAACGCGATGGGCGACCCGCTGAGCGCCTCCGAGCAGATCTCCCTGCTGGTCTTTATGATCATCGCCTCCAAGGGCGCGGCCGGGGTCACCGGCGCGGGCCTGGCGACCCTCGCGGGCGGGCTCTCCTCGCACAAGCCCGCGCTGGTCGACGGGGTGGGCCTGATCGTCGGCATCGACCGCTTCATGAGCGAGGCGCGCGCCGTGACGAACTTCGCCGGGAACGCGGTCGCGACCGTGCTGGTCGGTGTCTGGACCAAGGAGATCGACAAGGAGCGGGCCGCCGCCGTACTGGCGGGGAAGATCCCGTTCGACGAGACGACGCTGACCGACGACGGGCACGGCGCCCCGGTGGAGAGCGCCGCACCCGCCGGGACGGCGGCCGACGCCGGGTCCCGGGAGCCGGCGAAGGTCTGAGAGAACGCGGAGGCCGGGACGGTCCGGGGCCGGTGTGACGGCCCCGGAGACCGCCGTCACCGGCCGGGAGAGGGCGCGGACCCGAGAGACGGGCTGAGACGGGGTGAGGACGATGAGGCGGAGAAGTCCGGCACATTCGGCGCCGACGGCACCCGGGGCGTTACGCCCCGCGGAGGCCGGGCCACAGGGGGTCCGGCGAGCGGCGCGGTGCGGGTGGCGCGGTGACCGTGCCCGGTCCGTGGCGCCGGGAACGCGCCCCCGCGCCGCGCGGTGCGGGGGCTGGGGCTGGGATCCGGCGCTCTGGCCGACCGGCCGGGGGAGGGTTCCGGGCGCGTTCGGCGGCGCGGGCGGGTGTGGTGCGGTGCCGCGTAGTGCTGTGGTGCGTACCGCTGTGGTGCGTACCGCTGTGGTGCGGTGTGCCCCGGTGCGGGGCGGGTCGCCGCGGCGCGGGAGCGCGATACGGCGTACGGTTCCGGCCCTTCTGCGACCGCTTCAGGACGTCTCCGCCGCCCGGGCGCGGGGGAATCATGTTCCCGGTGGCTGGGATCCGGCCTACGCGGGCGGGGTTCCGGCCCGCGCGGACGGGGTTCCGACGTACGCGGGCAGGGGCCCGGCCCGCGCCGGCCGGGGTCCGGCCGGTGCGGGCGAGGGCCCGGCCTACCAGGTGCCCAGCGCGTCTCCGTCCCTCCACGCCCCGGCTCACGCCCCGGCCCACGCCGGAGTGTGACCCCTCAGACGGGCCCGTGCGGGTG
>NZ_JBHVHF010000117.1:0-22535 GCF_042800315.1 Streptomyces sp. NPDC057638 | reverse complement strand
CTCCCGGGCGGGACAGCCCTGAGCTAAACCGCCCCTGGTGGAACGCGGGGGCGCGCCGAAAGGATCAGGCCGTCGAAGTCGACCGGCTGCCAGCGGTCCCGGCCCGCGGTGCGGACGGCCCAGCCCTGTTCGTTGGAGGCGGGTTCGACGAGGATGGCCTGGCCGTCACCGATGCGGGCAGCCAGCAGTTCCCAGAGGCGGTCGCGGATCCGGCGGCTGGGATTGCCGACGAAGACCCCGGCACTCGCCTCCACCATCCAGCGGGTGAGATGCCCCCGGAGGCCCTCGGGCGCGGCGACGAGGATGATCACTGTCATCACGCGTCCCCCGCTTCATCGGTATCGGGGCCGATGACGGCGATGTGGTGGTCGGTCATGCCGTGCTCGGACAGGTCCGCGGTGCCGGACCAGTCAGTTCCGCCGGGGACGGCGCCGAGGTGCTCGTCCCAGAGGAGATTGGCCGCGTCGTCCGTGAACTCCTGTCCCTGGGGGGTGAGAAGCCCCTTGACGTCGTCGACGATCCGGCCGAGCAGCTTGTCCCGGGCGATGAGATCCCGCAGCCCCAGCCGGGCGTCCCGTTCCTCGGTGAGGCCCTTGGCCATGAGGTCGAAGGCGAGCGGGATGGTGTATTCGGCCTTGTAGAGGTCGGCGATGTCCAGGACGAAGGAGAGCGCCAGGCCCGTGTGGACGAAGCCAAGGCCGGGGCTGGCGCCGAGGCCGACGACCACGGCGTGACAGATGCCGTACAGGGCCGCGTTGGCGGCGGAGAGCAGGCGGTTCAGATCGTCTCCGGCCGCGTGGGCGTCGCCCGCCTTGTAGACACGGCCGTTCCAGGGCACTCCGGTGCGCTCCGCCTCGGCGCGGTAGATCTTGCGTACCCGGGCGCCCTCGCGGCCGCGGAGCTGTTGCATCGTCAGGGCACTGACGTCTTCTCCGGGGAACCGCATCCCGTACATGGCCCGCGCGACGGCGAGCCGCTCCTTGGGCCGGGTGACCAGCCACGCCTGCCGGTGCAGGAGGCCCGCGCCACGGCTGGGCCCCAGACCGGAGGCGTACATACGGACGCCTTGTTCGCCGACCCAGCAGATGGCGGTGCCGGAGTCGGCGAGGAGCTGGATCGCGCCGTGGGTGACCCGGCTGCCCGGTCCCAGCAGCATGACGGCGACCATTGCCGCCGGGATCCGCACGGTCTGGCGCTTGTTGATGACGACGACCGCGTTCTCGTCGCGGTCGAGATGGCTGCGCTCGACGTAGACGCTGGAGACGCGGTCGACGAGCCGATGGAGATCGTGCGGGTGGGCCTTCCACCAGATGTCGGGCATGCGCTCAGCTCTCCGTGTGGAGGGGGGCCAGGGTCAGCAGCCCACAGCCGTACGCCTTGGAAGGGCCGATGCCGTGGAGCAGGCGCTGGGTGAGGAGGACGGGGTCGGTGACGCTCAGACGGCCCTCGAAGGTCGCGGCGTTCAGGATGACGTGGGAGTCCTTGGCCGGGCCGGAGCCCTTGCGGAAGGCGTGGCGGTCGCGGGTGATGATGCGGATGTCCCGCGGCGGTTCCCCTCGCTCATCGCGGACCCCGTCGAGCTGGGGGGCGGTGGGGACGGTGAAGCCCCAGCGCTCGGTCCGGCTGAGGAACCAGGTGAGCTGGGCCGCGGCCGTGCGGTGACCGAGACGGAAGCCCCGGCGGTAGCCCTCCTGGAGGCGTTCGCTCTGGCGGGCGGTGAGCTTGTCGGGACGGAGGGTGTTCTGGACCGGGTTGGCGGTGAGGCGGAAGGCGAAGGCGCGACCTGGAGTGAGCCGCTCCAGGAGCGGCGCGTAGTCCCGTACCGCGCAGTGTTCACCGTCGGCGTCGGGCCAGCCCGCCCGCTCGACCAGGTGGCTCCAGTCGGGCTTCGAGGCGGTGAGGACGTAGAGGTGCGGGCGGTGGGCGTTGTCGGCGTCCAGGCGCCAGAGGGTGCGCTCCTGACTGGGGTGACCGGGCAGGCCGCCCTGCACCGCGCCATGCATGGCCCGGGGGCTGGCGAGGAGTCTGCGGCTCTCGGCGCGCAGGGGGTTGATACGGACGCGGGAGAGGTACGGCATGTCAGTCACCAGCCCAGGAGGGCGAAGGGGTCGTGGCCGCCCGAGTCGGGCTGTGGCCGGGCGGGGTCTGGGGTGAGTCCGGTCGGGGCCGCGAGGAAGGTGTCCAGGACCGTACGGGTGGTGAAGGCACGGTCCTTGGCCGCGAAGGTGAGAGGGACGTCCTCGCGGATGTCACCGCCATCGGGGTCATCGAGGGTGGCGGGGAGATCGATGTGGGTGGCGTTGCCGTGATTGCGGCCCCACCGTTCGCGGGCGCGCCGGGGGACCTGCCAAGGCTCCTGTTCCAGGACGTCCCTCAGCCCGCCGTCACGGACCCCGAGGAGGAGGGGGTGGGTGGGGACGCAGGAGCGGCGGCCGAGGGCGAGAGGGAAGGCGGGGCGGACCAGTGCGTGCCGCAGGATGTCGATGAGGTCGCGCGGGCCCGCGAGCGCGGCGACGAAGACGGCGTCCTGGAGGTAGAACCGCTGGGTGACATGGGTGTGTTTGGTGGGGGAGGTGAGTTTCTGGAGTCCTTTGGCGTTGACGGCGGAGGAGAGCAGCGGCCTGCCCCGGTAGTCGCTGACCGTGTGGTAGTCCCGCAGCAGGGTGCCGGGCTGGTCGGTACGGATACCGAGGCGCAACCGGGCGAGGTCGTCGATGGCGCCGCCCCGGGGGCGGCCGGTGGCGGCGGCCAGCAGGCCGACGACGCCCGATTTGGTGGGCTGGGGGCGGGTCTCACGGCGGTTGAAGGCGCTGCGGTCGCCCCAGGACTGGAGCGGGGCCGCGAGGCGGAGCAGCAGGACGTGGTGGTCGGTGGGGGCGGTGGCGGTCATGCGGGGTCCTTGAGCGCGGTCGCGACGCGGTCCCGGAGCGTAGTGAGGAGGTCAGGGAAGGTGACCGGCGCGCCGAAGGCCCGGCCGAGGGCTTCGGCGGTCTCCTGGGTGCGGGCGTCGCCCGCCGTGAACAGATGGCTCGCCGCGATGTGGAGCGGGGCGTCACCCCACATCTCACCGGCGGTGATCTGTTCGGTGGCGAGTCGGCGGGCCGAGACGGCCTGGATCCCGGCCTCGGCCGGGACGGGGTCCTCGAAGGCCGAGACCAGGTTGACGGGCTGGTCGGCGCGGAGGACCACGGCCACCAGTCCGGGCCGGGTCCGGTGGGCGAAGGTGTTGCCGTATCCGGTGGGCACGGAGCGGGCGAAGGCGTCGACGAAGTGACCGGTGGCCGCGAGCGCGGCCTCGCTGTCACCGCCGAGGTTGGCCAGGAGCTGGTGGATGCCGAGGGTGGCGTAGCGGTAGAGGGTGGCGGAGTTGAAGCCGACGGTGCCGATCATGCCCGCGCCGGTCTCCTCCTTCTCGTTACGGTCGTCCACGGCGGTGAAGTAGTCGAACTCCAGCTGCGTCTCATGGGTGGACAGGGCATGGGCGACCTGGACGGCGGCGTCGACGTTGAGCGCGGGGATGTCGGCGACCATCCGGCCGAAGAGGGCGACACCGAGCGGATGTCCGGTGGTGAACGTCGCGGCGACCGGAAGTGTGGCGATGGTGTCGGTGAGCGCCTTGTCATCGAGGGCGCTGAGGTCGGCGGCACGGTCGGTGACCAGACCGGCGACCGCGTCGAGCTGGGCGTCACCGTAGAAGAGGAGGTACGCGGTGTCACCCGCCTTCTTGCCCTGGCTGAGGCCGAGCTGCCCCAGCAGGGCCGCGGCCAGACGGGCGCCCTGGTCCCGGTCGAGGCCGGTGGCTTCGGTGATCCGGTCGGTGAGTTCGCCGGTGATCCGCTTGGTGCGGACGGAACGCTCGGGCGCGGGGATCTGGTCATCGAGGTGGAGGCGGGTGGCGCGCTTCCACGCCTGGGAGGAGACACGGGAGCGGCGCACTCCCCCGTAGGTCGCCTCCTTGGGGTTGCCCTGGTCGTCGCGGTTGAGGTTGGCCGGCGGAACGGTCTGGATGACGTGGATATCGACGTAGAGAGGACGCATCATCGGGTACTCCGGATAGAGGTGTGATGGGAGGGGTGCGTGGTGTCGGTGGGCTCAGCGAGCCAGGCGGGTGGGACAGGGCGCCGCGCGGGTGACGCGGTGCGGGCGAGCGACCCGGACTCGGTGCGGGTCGCCGTGTATCGGAGCTCCATGGGCGGCGGGGGCGGGCGCGCCGAGGTACGCGGGGAACGTGCGGCCGCGTTGTCGGTGTGGCTGTCGCCCGGTGTGGTCTTCGCACGGACGGCGGCGCTGCCGTCAGCTCCGCCCTCCTGACGGCGCTAACGGCGCTAACGGCGGGAGGAGGGCGGCTGGGTCCAGGCGTTGTAGTCCAGGCCCCAGCGGCGGCGAACCCTCGACCGGGTGTCCGGGCGGGCCCAGTCGTGGAGGTCGTCGGCGAGCCGGTCATAGTCCAACGGTTGTCTGATGCCCTTGAGCTGGGTGACCAGGCCCCGCAACCGCAGCCGCAGCGCCGCGGTGGAAGTGGTGGAGAAGGCCTGCTGGAAGCGGGCGTCCACGGCCTCCTCACTGGTGGTGGCGTGGAGGCGCAGGGCGAGCATGGCCCGGCCGAGGCCGACACCATCACGGTGCATCGGCCGGTCCTGGCTCTGCTGGTGGAGCCCGAAGAGGGCGAGGGCCTCGTGCTCGGCTTCCTGCGCGGACGACACCTCCCCGCGCCGGGCGGCGAAGTCATCGACGGGACAGGTGTAGAAGCGGAACATCTCCAGCACCGTTCCGGCAGGGCTGGACAGGCCGCGGCGCAGAACGGCGAGATCCTCTCCCGGAGGACGCCGCTCGGCCGGGGTTCCCCCCTTGCGGCGCCAGTTGCCGTCCAGGGCGACGTACTGGTGCCAGATCCGGGCTTTCCCCCGGTCATCATCGGGCATGGGCATCTCCACGTGGGTGCGATGGCCCCGGTACGTCGGGGCCGGAGGAAGAAGGGTCGGGCGCGCAAGGGCGTACGGAGGCGCGACAGACCGCGACGGTGGGCGGCTGGCCGTGGGACGTCCATCCGTGAGATCAGCGGCCGTCAGTGAGTCAGCGATCGTCAGCGGCGGACATGGCGTCAGCGACCGTCGGCGGAGGGGCGCGGCCGTCCGGCTCTCCAGTGCGCCTCGGCGCGGCGGAGGGTCGCGGAGCGGCGCTTGCGGAAGGATGCCTCGGCGAGGGACGCCCGGTAGGAGTGGGGCGTCTTTCCGTCTTGCTGGGTGATGCTCCGGCCCGCGTAGGCCGCGACGGGCACGGCCCGTAGCAGTCGGTCGGCCACGTCCCCGCTGTGGCGCCACGCGAGCTGTTCCCAGGCCAGCTGACCCGCCTCGATCGTGGCCTCGTCCGTGTCCGGCGTGCGGCGCACTCCGGCGAGGAAGCGGCGGACGAGCGGGTCGAGGGCGTGCAGGACGAGTTCACCCGGGCGCTGACCCTTGTCCCAGGGGATCGGCTCGGCACCCAGGGACCGGTGCAGATCGGCGGAGAGGATGTTGACAGCGGTGGCCAGCTGTTCGGCCTGCTCGGCGATCTCCAGGACGGCGCCGTGCACATGGGTCTGCTCGCCGAGTGCCGCCAAGGGCAGCGGGAGCGAGTCGGACATGACGTCCTCGACCACGGCGGACTGGTTGCCGTAGGCGATACCGGTCAACTCCACCCGGAGCGGGTAGGTCTCGCCGATCTCCTCGCGGACCGCTCGCACGTGGTCCAGGACACGGCTGGTGGCGAAACCGCCGCTCTCCTCACGCGCCGCGCGGTCTGCACGCTCCGGGGCGAGGAGGGCGTCCAGGCCGCGCCAGGCGGCCTTGCCGGGACGTAGCCGCAAGGGCCTGCTGGCGGGGATCGGCTTCCGCCGGGCGGACGGCTTGGATGCCGTGGGATCGATCCGCCACATGGTGTGGGTCTCGATGTCGGGAGTGTGGGGCATGCGGTCGCCCGCGGCGACCAGGACCCGGGTCACCCGCGGCCCCTCGGGCGTACGGATGGGGAAGAGCCGGATCCGCCGCGACTGCCAGGTCCACAGGTCAAGAAGGCCCTCGGGGACCCGCTCGCTCCACCGGGCGGTGCCGACCGAGCGGTGCGCCTCGGGCTGCCCGTCACCGGCGCGGCGGAGCCACTGGGGACGGTCCGTAGACCGGGGCGGCGGGCCGCTCGGGATGTTGAGCAGCAGGGTCTCGAACAAGGTGGAGCCGATGGGGAAGGTGACGCCCAGCTGCCCCAGCGGGCCGATCGGGTTGCCCGTGGTCTTGCCCGCCTTGACCTTCTCGTCGCCGACAGCGCCGGTCTTGATCGCCGCGGTGTCCCAGCCATGGGTGTGGAGCAGCCAGTGCGCCGCCTGCGCCGGAGTGAGTGCCAGCACTTCCGCCTCGGTGCGGGAGGCGAAGAGGGGGACGTTGTTGCCGGTGGAGGCGGTGGCCACGATCAGACCGGCGCCCTTGGTCTCGCCCTTGGCGGTCCGCAGATCGGCGACCTGGGCGAAGGGCTGCCGGGGGTGGAAGAGGTCGAACAGCTCCCCGTGCCGGTCCAGATAGTCATCGAGCCGCTGAAGCTGCTCCGGTGACCAGCGTCCGGCGCGGAACCAGCTCACCCATACGCGCTCGTCAGCGGGGCGGCCCAGCGCGTCCACCACGAGGGGCAGAAGCAACTGGCGGAAGACGGCTGGGCGTTGTGTCGGCAGCGCGACGGAGAGGTCGCCCAACTCATGCGCGTGCCGCAGGGCGTCACGTACGGAGTGGGCCACCACCTGGCCGTCGGCGAGCGAAGGGAAGGACAGCCACGGGTCGTCGGCTAAGGAGAACGTGAGGTCCGCCTCGGGGGCGGCGCCGGAGGGTACGGCGGAGAGGGCAGGGTTCATCAAATGCTCATTTCATCACTTTATAAAACAAAGGCTAGCAAGAGCGGCGGATACCACGGGACGCTACCGCCGTTTCTCGCCAACTCCCTCCACGCGAAAGTCAGTTGGGGCGTCACCCGGCGGCCGGTTCCGGAAACGGCACAGCGGCACTCCTCGCCAGACGCCCGCGAGGCCCACGAGACCAGCGGATCCACCGGCCTTCTCTGACGGCGGCCCAGGGCGGCCCCGCAGCTCAGCCCTCCGCGGACTCCACCAGGAACCCGAGCGTGCGGTCATAGCGGACTCGGGCCTCACCCAGCCGCGCCCGGTGTGAGGCGTCCAGCACCAGCGCATGGCTCCGGCTCAACCACGCGTGCCCATGCCAGCCGGGCAGTGGGGAGAGCGCCAGGGCATCCGGCGTGAAGCTGGCCGGAAGTCGCACCGTCGCCCCCAGCACCTCGCTCAATAGTTCGGGAGCCACATCGCCGTTGACGCTGAGGGCCCGCCCCACCAGAGTGCGATAGCTTCCGCCCTCCTCGTCCCGGACTACCAGAACAACCTCGGCCGATTCATCACCGTCACGGACCGCCGCCCGCAACTCACGCTCACGACTGCCGGTCGAAGCGGCGAAGTGCAGCCCCGCGAGGGTCGGGCGCTCATGCTCCCCGTACGAGGCGAGCAGAAAGTCTCTGGCCCTGTCGGCCCGCGCTCTGTCGCTCTCCTCCTGCTCCCCACGGGCCTCCTCCCCCGCCGCGCGCCACTCCTCCGGCAGGAGTTCGGGATCAGCCCCGTACACCGCCTCCACCAGCGCGGGCACCTGGCCCGGTAGGGGCCACGTGCCGCCCGATGGCGGCAGTGCGGCGGCGGTCCGCAGCAGCAGATGGCGACCGTAGATGAACTCGCTGGCCCCGATGAAAGCGGGCTCCCGGCCCTCCCGCTGATCAAAGCCGGTGATGAACACCCGAGGCTCACCCAGTCGCCCCGGGCGACAGGTGCCCTGGTGCCGGTGGAGCCTGCCCATCCGCTGGAGCAGCAGATCCATCGGGGCGAGATCGGTGATCAGCAGATCGGCATCGACATCGAAGGACTGCTCGGCCAGTTGCGTCGCGACCACCACAAGGCGCTCCCCCGGCGAACGCGGTGTGTCCGGACCGAGCAGACGCAGACACTCCGCGGTCAGATCGGCGCGGTCGGCGACCGTGAAACGGGCGTGCAGCAGCCGGAGGGACCGCGCGCCGAACCGGCCGCGCAACTCCTCATAGAGACTCTGCGCCCGGCCCACCGAGTTACGGATCACCAGCGCCGTCCCGCCGTCGGCGAGTTCCCGCTCCAGCAGCTCCGCCACCGTCGCGTCGGCACCGCGCTGAAGACGCGTCCGCTCCTCACGGCTCATCCCCGGGCGGGGCACCTCCTCCACGACGGTCTCCACCCGCACATCCCGGTCCGGACGCCAGGCCGACGCCGCCACGGTCAGGAAGCCGGGCTCCCCACCGGTGTCCAGCCAGGCGGCCGTGACATTCGGATATCCCGGGGCGGCGGGAAGCCGCACCGCGAACTCCTCCCGCGAGGCGGCACCCGCCAGATACGCCGCGACCAGCGACTCCCGCTGCGCCGGAGGCAGCGTCGCCGAGAGCAGCACCACCGGGACCCGCGCCTCACCCAGCCAGTACAGGGCCTCCTTCAGGAACTGGCTCATATAGACATCGCACGCGTGCACCTCGTCCAGGACCACGACCTTCCCAGCCAGCCCCGCCGCACGGAGCATCACATGCCGGGTACGCGTCGCCGCGTAGAGAAGCTGATCGACCGTGCCCACGACGAACGGTGCGAGCAGGCCGCGCTTGGCCCCCAGAAACCACTCGGACGGCCCCTGCCGCTCCGCCGCGCCACACCCGGAGGGCTCCATACCAAACGGGTCGTCCCCGAGACCGTACTCATCGACCCCACCCCATACGTCGCCTGACATACCGTCGGCTCCGCCCGTGCCCTCCGCGCCCTCAGTGCCCTCCGTCAGTTCCTTCCACTCGGTGGTGAACTCCCGCTTGCCGTGCAGCAGCACCACCCGTGAGGCCAGATCCCCGGCGCCGATCGCGCTCAGCCAGCGACGAGTCCGGGAGAACATCGGATCGCTCGTGGCCTGCGAGGGCATCCCCACGAACACCCCGTCGGCCCCGAAACGCGCCGCGAGCACCTCCGCCGCGAGCTGCGCGGCCTCCGTCTTCCCCTCTCCCATCGGGGCCTCGACCACCATGATCCCCGGGGCCGCCATACGGTGGGCGACCTCGACCACCTGACGCTGTGACGGGCGCGGCGCGCAACCGAAGCGCTCCTCGAACGCGCCCGGTCCGGGAAGCGCCAGCCGCTGCCAGCCACCCCGCAACCGCAGCGCCTCCCACGCGTCCGCCGCACGCACACGCGAGACCTCCAGGCCAATGGAGTCCAGATCGTCCAGCCCCGGGAAATGGCGCTCGTCACTGGCGATCCAGTCGGCCATCACCATCAGACCGCTCAGATGCAACTGCAACGCGCGGGGCGGCACCTCAGCGGGCTCGGCCTCCGACAGCCCTACGAAACCCAGCTCCTCCGAGAACACCTCGAACACCGCCGTCTGGACCTCACGCCACGCCTCCCGGCCCCGCAGATGCCCCCGCGCCTTCCGGGGCTCCTGGAGATTCCCCAGCGTCGGGAACGCGCCATGATGCCCGGCGACCAACGGCCACACCCAGTCGGTATGCCGCACGTCCCAGCCCGCCGCGCCCAGCACCTCGCGCACAAGCACCCCACCGGCCTTGTCATGCCGCCACGCCACGCCTCGCGCCCCCGCGACCAACCCCTCCGACCAGGTCAGCCCGACCGCCCGCACCACCTCGGCGCCCTCGGGCCACAGACGCTGATGCGCGGGCGTCGCCTTCCCAACGTCATGCAGCCCGCAGAGCCAGACGAAGAACGACCGCCCCCGGCCCGCCCCGCCCGCCAACTCGTCCAGCGCGCTCCTCGTCGCGGGCGCGAGGAACCGATCCCACAAGATCTCCGCCACGGCGGCCGTATCCAGAAGATGACACATCAGCAGACTCGTCCGCCCGCCCGCTCTCTCCCGCGACTTCCCCCACAGGGCCCCTAACGCGCCTAAGACCCCCTCGCCAAAACGCTCACACCGCTCCCGCAGCCCCATCGCCGATTCTCCCGTCACGCCGATCTCCACTCATGCCGGCGATCGTAGAGCTCACCACTGACAATCGGCCTTGAGCTGGGACAACGTCACTCCGACGGGACCAAGGCCGGGCAGAAGGCCGATGGCCAGCTCCTGTGATCGGGGTCGGCGGAGGGGCAATCCCGCGCCTGCGGTTTCGACACGCCGACCAGAGCACGCTGGATCTCCTCGATCGGACCATCCCCGCGCCTGCGGGTTCGACCCCCACTTCGTCGGAGGCCCGACGGCCCCGTAGGGACCATCCCCGCGCCTGCGGGTTCGACCACGTGGACCCCCGCATGCGGCAGATGACCGGCCGGACCATCCCCGCGCCTGCGGGTTCGACCGCCCCGGCGGCTGGCCGTTCCTGCTGCGCTGGGGACCATCCCCGCGCCTGCGGGTTCGACAAACGGGCTGGAGCGTCTCGAAACTCACCGAGAGGACCATCCCCGCGCCTGCGGGTTCGACCTGAACACCCCGGCCGCCGCCCCGTACACGCCGGGACCATCCCCGCGCCTGCGGGTTCGACTACGGCTGGCCTTCCGCCGGGCAGCGGGCCCGGGGACCATCCCCGCGCCTGCGGGTTCGACACTTGCTGACCTGGGAACTTACCCACAGGTAGCCTAAATTTCCTTCGGTTGGTTTCGACCGATCGGCATGCCCCCTCCTCCACCTCAGCCCCGTCACCGTACCCCGCCCCGATCCACGTTCTCCGGCTCGCGGACCAAGTCGCCCCGGGCCAGCTTTCACTCCCGTACTCCCGCCAGTCCCACCGCCCCGCGACGCAGGGAGAGCCAGGCCGGGGCGAGCGTCGAGAGGACGGCGAGGGTCGCGCAGGCGGTCGTCGTGGTCGCGAGAAGGGGCCAGGGGATCTCGATGGATGAGGGCGGTACGGAGAGCAGGGCAGTGCGCTCCACATGGCCGTCGGCGGCGCCGTCCGGGCACCCGGCGGCACCCCTCGTCGGTACCGGCGGCTGTCCCCCGGGCTCCGACCGCTCACACCGGCACCCTGACCTGCGAGGCGCCCCCGCCGTACGCACGGCCGCCGCCCGTCGGTGGCCGGCCGCTCCGCATCGCGGTTCCCCGTACGCGTGTCCGCGAATCCGCACACGCGTGTCACAGACCGGCGACAGCGCCAACCGAACCGTGGCGACCCCTGTCCTGCTGTGCGGACGGACCGACCCGTCCCCCATCCGCACCGGCCGAGGAGAGATCCGCCTTGCTCAAGCTCAGGACGTCCACTTCCGTGATCCGGCTGCCGCGTGGCCGGGTCGCGGGGCTCGCCGTGGCCGGTATGGCCCTCGCTCTCGTCGCCCCGGTCCCGGCGACGGCGGTGCCGGTCCGGGACGCCGCCGTGGCGGCCGACCCCGTCTCCGTCCTCGGTTTCACCGGCACGGAGCGGCGCGACGCGCTCGCCTACTGGACGACGGCCCGGATGAAGGCCGTCGGGAAGTCCGTGGACCTCGGCCCGAGCGGACCGAAGGCCAAGCCCTGGCGGGGCGCCGCCCTGCCCGCCGTGGGGCGCCTCTTCTTCGTCAACTCCACGGGTGCCGACACCTGGTGCACGGCCACCGCCGTGACCAGCGCCAACAGGTCCGCCGTGATGACCGCGGCCCACTGTGTGCGCCGGGGCTCCTCCCCGTACAACACCAACATGAGCATGGTGTTCGTGCCCGGCTACCACCAGGGCAAGGCGCCGCATGGTGTGTTCGCCGTCCGCGCCGCCATGACGCCGCGCAGCTGGGAGACGTCGTCCGACAACGACATCTCGGCCCTGGTCGTCGGCGCCGACAAGAAGGGGCGCACGCTCACCGACGTCGTGGGCGGCCATGCCGTCGCGTTCGACCGCGCCGTCGGTGGCTCCATCACCGCCCTCGGCTACCCCGCCACCCGTCCGCAGCGCGGTGAGGAACTCCTGCACTGCGTCGGTACGGCGACGAAGGAGCACGGCGAGCAGGTGATCCCCTGCGATATGACCGGCGGCTCCAGCGGCGGCCCGTGGTTCGCCGGCTTCAAGGCCGGCACGGGCAAGGGCGTCCTCGTCTCGGTCAACAGCTCGCTGGACTCCCTGACACCGACCAAGATGTACGGAGAGGTGCTGCGGAACACGGCCAGGAAGGTCTACGACCGCGCCCAGGCGTTCTGACCCCCGGCCCGCAGCTCAGGCCACCAGCGCACGTCCCTGGCCCGGCGGGCCGGGGATGTGCGGCTCCTGAGGGAACGTGAAGCGCCGTTATCACCGTGCGAAGTCCCGACGCGCTGGGCAGGATGTGACGGCGGCGCTATCAGGAGGTCTGACACGGTGACGAACAGCGAACGGCGGCCCGGTCCCGCCATCCGTCCAGCGGTACGGGATGTGTACGGTCCCGACGATCTGAGCACGGCCCCCATCTTCGCCGGAGGGTTCATCAACTTCGGATACTGGCGCGCCCTCGACCTGAGCGGCGCGATCGGCGAGGCGGAACGGATCCGCAGCCAGGAGGACCTCTACCGGCATGTCCTGGACGCCGCCGGACCACCGGACCGGGCCTCGGTGCTGGAGGTGGGCTGCGGACTCGGCATGGGCGGCGTGGTGACCCTGCGGGAGTACCACCCCGCCACGGTCACCGGCATGGACATCCACCCCGACCAACTGCGGCGGGCCCGCGCCACGCACGCGGACCTGCTCCGGCGGGAGCCCGAGCGGCTGCGCTTCGTCCAGGGAGCCGCGGAGGACATGCCCGTGGCGGACGCCGCGTTCGACACCGTGATCAGCGTGGAGGCCGCCCAGCACTTCCCCGACCTCGACGCCTTCGCCCGGGAGACCGCCCGTGTCCTGCGCCCCGGCGGCCGGGTGGCCCTCGCCAGCTTCTTCACCGTGGACGACGCGCCCGGCCGGCCCGCACAGCTCGCGGCGCTGCTGGAGACCTTCGCGAACGGGCTGGACATCGCCCGCCCGCTGACGGCCCTGACGAGCGCCTTCGGCTCGGCGGGGTTCACCCAGGTGCGCACCGAGTCGATCGGCCGGTATGTCTGGCAGGGCTGGGACCGCTGGCTCGACCGGTCCTCCTGGGGCCCGGGGACCTGGCCGCGGAACTTCCTGCGCGCCTACGAGGAGGGGATCCTCGACTACTACGTCATCACCGCCGACCGGCCGGGATAGGACCCGTACTCCTCGTACGACGTGCCGTTCGGGAGCGGCGGCCCCGAGGCGGGGCCGTACGCCTTCTCCCGCCCTCCGGCGCGCGAGCGCCGGACCGGTGCCGGAGCGCGCTCATGGGCCGCGCGGCGCGCACCGGGCGGGACATGGTGGAAACGCTCCAAGATCGGTTGGTGATCGTTGTTCCCGGCACGGCTCCGGGGCGCGGGGGCGCTGGCGCAGACTGGCAGGACACGGTGCCCACCGGGTGCGCCGTGACCATGTCCGTGACCGTGACCGCGTTCATGACCGCGTTCATGTCATCGGACCGGCCGAGCCAAGGACTGCCAACGTGACCGAGCGTGTACTGACCCCCCGCAACCGGGGCTTCCTCTTCCTCGACTCCCATCCGGCGGGCTGCCGACGGCTGGTGGACGACATGTGGCAGTCCTGCCCCGCTCCCGCCGGCGCGCCGGAGGGCACCGGGCCGGTGGCCCTGATCATCGGCTCCTCGGCCGGATACGGACTGGCGGCCACGGTCGCCGGGCTCAAGCGCGCCGGTATCCGCGGCGTCCTGGTCTCCTTCGAGAAGGCGCCCACCCCACGGCGTACCGCCACGGCGGGCTGGTACCGCACCGCCGCCACCGCCGACCTCGCCACCGCCGCCGGACGGGACCTGGTCTTCCTCAACGGCGACGCGTTCTCCGACCCGGTGAAGGACCAGGTCGCCGATCTCATCGAGGAGCGTTTCGGCGGCAGGCTGGACTATCTGGTGTACTCGGTGGCCGCGCCCCGGCGCACCGACCCCGACACCGGCGCCACCTACGGTTCCGTCCTCAAGCCGATCGGCCGGGCGAACCGCACCAAGACCCTTCTCTTCGACGAGCGGGGCGTTCCCGAGGTCCGCGAGGTCGAGACCGGCCCGGCCGAGGGCGACGACATCGAGCAGACCGTGGCCGTGATGGGCGGTGCGGACTGGGAGCGCTGGATCGACCACCTGTCCGCCCGGGGCGTGCTCGGCGACGGCTTCACCACCGCCGCGCTGTCGTACATCGGTTCCTCGCTGACGGAGGCGATCTACCGGCAGGGCACCATCGGCGCGGCCAAGGCCCATCTGGAGGCCACCGCCCGCACCCTGGACGAGCGGCTCGGCGCCACGGTGGGCGGGCGGGCCGTGACCTCCGTCCATGGCGCCGCCGTCACCCAGTCCTCCACCGCCATCCCCGGCATCGCCCTGTACACCGGTCTGCTGCGCGGGGTCCTCGGACCGGATCTCGTCCCGCCGATCCGGCAGCTCGCCGCCCTGTGGGACCAGCTCACCGGCGCCGAACCGCTCGCCCTGGACGACGAGGGCCGGATCCGCCTGGACGCCTGGGAACTCACCGAGGACGTCCAGGCGGCCGTCGCCGACCGCTGGGCGGCCGCCACGACCGACACCATCGCCGGCCTCGCCGATCTCGACTGGTTCCGGGCCGAGGTCCAGCGCCTGTACGGATTCTCCGTGCCGGGCGTCGACTACACCGCCGCGGTGGAGACCGACGTCCCCTGGCCCGCTGCCACGCCCTGACCCTGACTTAGGGAGTCCTCGTTGGGCCGCTCCCGGTGGTGCGGAGCGGGAGCGGCCTCATGCTCAGCCCTTCGTGGTGGCACCGGCGGCGAGCGCGTCCGTCTGGGCGCGCTGGGCGGCGGCGACCGCGGCGGCCCCGTACCCGGGGATACGGCCGGTGATCTCCGGCGCGACCGGACCGTTGACCTCCAGCCTGATCACCACGGTGCCGGACCGGATGAGGAGGGAGTCACGGGCGCCGAGCGACCCCTGGCCGTGGAACCGGGCCCGCTCGTCCCCGAGCGCCGTGGCCGGGACGCTCCTCACCGTACGGTCCGAAGCGGACCCCGTCCGTTCCGTCGTGTACGAGGCGCGGGCGGCCGCCGCGTCCCGGTACGCCCGCACGGTCAGGCCCACGGACCAGCCCTCGCCCTGCTCCGGGGAGTGCTTCGCCCACACCGCCGTACCCCCGTGGAGCAGTCCCTCGCACCAGGAGTCGAGGGGGTCCACGGCCGGGGAGGCGCCGGGGCAGAGGAAGTCGGCGGGCTCCACCGCCCGGTGCGTCTCCTTCGGCAGTCCCGGCACGACCAGCGTCGGCAACGCCCGCGCGGCGAGGGCCGCGGTCAGCGGTGCGGCGACCGGAGGGGACACCGTCGCCGGGGCGCGGCCGTCGGCGGTCGCGGGCGCGGTGGTGGCACTCCTCTTCTCCGGTGCCGCGTCCTCACCGCAGCCGCTCAGCAATCCGGCCACCGCCGCCACCGCCACGACCGCACGCACTCGTCCGCCACGCATCCCGCCCCACCGCACCCCTTCACGTGTTGAGGCGGATCATGCTAACCCCTGCTCAGCGCTGCCCTCGCCGCCGAATCCGGGGACCGTCACGGGCTGTGCGCCGCCCGGCGGGTCGACGGCCGAACGCGGGGGCACCCCCGGGCCGAAGGCGCCCCGCAGGCCCCGGCAGGGGCGATTACCCGCGTGGTAATCGCCCTTCGTCTGGCGGGTGGACAGGATGTGATCACCGCGCTGAACACCGAACGGGCAAGCCCGGCGACCTCTCCGAGGCACGTCCGGGAGCGTCCCCGGGGTCAGCCGACCGCACCCGTCCTACCGCACAGGAGATCCCCATGAGACGCCTCGCTTCCGCCGCCGCCGTGACCGCCCTGGGGGCCGTCACCCTCCTGGCTCCCACGGGCACGGCCCACGCGGGCGTCATCCCACCCATCACGCCAGCCGCGCCGACCCCTCCCACCACCGATATCGGCGTCCTGGGTTTCGCCCCGGACCGTGCCGTCCCCGGCGAGAAGGTCACCTACCGGCTGACCGTCACCAACAGGGGCCCGCAGGCCGCGGCACCGTATCTGGACGTATCGCTGCCGCTCGGCTCCACCGAGGCGACCTACGACGGTCGCCCGCTGACCGGCGGCTCCGTCCGGATGGAGGCGCTGGAGCCCGGCGAGACCAAGCGCGTCAGCGTCCAGGCGAGGATCGGCGCCAACGGTGGCGGGACGCTCCTCGGCGCGAACTTCGAGATCAGTCAGGGGGCTTACGACAACCCGGTGTACCAGGACACGTTGTACGCGAACAACATCCTGAAGCTGAGGACGGTGAACGAGACGGCGGCCCCGGACCCCGGGTACCACGGCAGCATCCAGCTCACCGGCCGGGTCACCGGCGGCTCCGAGCCGGGGGACCGGGTCAGGCAGCGGCTGGTCATCCACAACACCGGAGAGGCCAAGGCCCGTGACATCGCGCTGGTGGGGGTGGTGAACGCCCCGTCCGGGGAGATCACGGAGGTCACCGGTCTCGACGACGGACGCGGTGTGGTCACGAAGAAGGGACTGAACTACACCCTGCCGTCCCTGGACCCCGGCACCTACCGCGTCGTGACCATCGTGTCCCAGCGCGCCACCGTCGGCGACCTCGGCGGAAGCTACTTCGCGGGCGCCGACGGCGCCGGATACCCCGAGCTGGAACTCCGTGGCTGACGGTCCGGACCGATCACGCCGTCACGCGGGGGCCGACGGACACCGGCCCCCGCACGGCCTCGTCTCCCGGGTGCCCTCATCCCGGCCTTCCGGGTCCGGGGCCGGAGCCACCCCGGACGGGCCACCGCCCGCAGGGGCATGAACGTGGTCAGGGACGCAGGGTCCGGCCTCGCGCGTCACCTTCCACGGCCGCCACATAGGCACGGGCCACCTCGGCGGCGGGAGTACCACCGGCCGGGTCCATGTCCAGCTTCGCCAGGGTCTCGGCGATCCACCCCGGGCTGATGAGGTTGATCCGCAGACCGCGCGGCATCTCGGCGGCGGCGTTACGGACGAAGCCCTCCAGCCCCGCGTTGATGAGGGCGCCCAGCGACCCGTCGGCCAGCGGTGCGGCGAAGGTCCCTCCCGTCAGCGTGATGGATCCGCCGTCCCGCAGATGCCGCACGGCCCGCCGGGCCAGGGCGACCTGACCCAGGAGCTTGCCCCTGACTCCCTCGGCGATCTCGCGGTCCGCCGCTGACACCAGATCCACCAGCGGGCCGCTGGCGGCACAGCACACGACGGCATCGAGATCCCGCACCTCGGCGAAGAGCGCGTCCAGCGAGCGGGGATCCTCCAGATCCACCGTCACCGGGCCGCCGCGCGACGCCCGCACGACCTCATGGGAAGCCTCCAGCGCGCTGGCGACCACACCGCCGATCGTTCCGGTCGCCCCGATCACCAGTACTCTCATGCCCTCGATCATGTCAGTGGCGACGCCCCGAACGCCCGTATCACCGAGCACCGCCCAGGCCGAGTAACCGGACGTGACCGGTCCCTACGCCGTTCCCGGCGCGTCCGGCGCGTCCGCCCGGCCGTCGAGCCGTTCGCCTTCCGGCGCCCGCGCCGGTCCGGCCGTCGGGTCGGCGTCGTCCGCCCCGCCCTGGGTGATCACCCGCGCCGGGCGCACGGTCAGGTTCCGCACCTGTCGGCTGCACAGGGCGGCGCCCGTCGCGGCGAGGCACAGCAGCGCCCCACCCAGCAGCGTCTCCCGTGTGCCGAACCGCTCGGCGAGGGGACCCGCGGCCATCTCCCCGAGCGGGAGCGCGAGGAGCGAGCCGAGGATGTCGTACGAGTAGACCCGGGCGAGCCGGTCCGGCGGGACGTTCTCCTGGAGGGACAGGTCCCACGCGACACCGAACTGCTCGATCGCCATGCCGTTGACGAACATCGCGACGACGAGCAGCGCCAGCGGCGCGGCCTCGGCGAGGGCGATCAGCGGGAGCACATCGAGAGCGATGACGGCGACGCCGACGCGCAGCATATGGCGCGAGCGCGACCGGGCCACGACGAAACCACCGACGAAGGCGCCCAGCATCTGTGTGGCGAGGACCAGGCCCCAGGCCGTACGGCCGAAGCTGTCGTCGGCGATGGACGGGCCGAGGACGTGGATCCCGCCGGACGTGACCGCGTTGACGACGAAGAACTGCGCGACCACCACCCACACCCAGGTACGGGCGGTGAACTCGCGCCACCCCTCCCGCAGTTCGGCGAGCGGCCGCGCGGGCGACGGCTCGGGGCCGTCCGGGTCCGCCGGGCTGCTGGGGAGGCGGATGCCGTGGTAGGCGACGCCCGCGCAGGCGAACACGGCGGCGTTGACCACCATGCCCCAGGCCGGGGTGATCAGCGAGGCGAGCAGACCACCGAGCGACGCGCCGACGATCACACCCAGGTTGACCCCCATGCGTGTCACGGCGTTCGCGCTCCGCAGCATGCCCTTCGGGGCGACGAGCGGAACGAGCGCCGCCGTGGCGGGCATCGACACCGCGGACATCGCGCCGTTGAGCACGCTCAGCACGATCAGCAGGGGTACGGAGGAGGAACCCAGCAGCAGGACGGCGGCGACGGCGGCCTGGGCGAGGGCCGCGCCCGCGCTCGCGCCCTGGAGGATCACGGGCCGTGGCAGCCGGTCGGCGAGCAGACCGCCGAAGAGGACGAGGAGCACGGTCGCGACCGAGCGGGCGCCCACGACCAGCCCGAGGGTGACCGCCGAGCCGGTCAGGTCGAGGACGGCGAAGGCCAGGATGATCGGGGCCATGGCGTTCGCCAGGTGGTTGAGGGTGCGGCCGGTGGCGAGTCGGCGGAAGGGGCGGTGGCGCAGTGGCGCGAGGAGGCCGGTCATCGCCACGGGGGCCGGGGAGTCGCTCACCGGGGCCGAGGAGTCGCTCACCGGGTGCCCTCTGCCGCACCGCCGGTACCGGCGGGGGGTTCAGGGGTGGACGCGTGCCTGTGCGCTGATCCGGGAAGCGGATCGGCGTCAGGCCCGAGGTCGTCCGATGAGCCAGCCGACCACGGATCGGCGTCAGGCCCGAGGTCGTCCGATGAGCCGGTCACCCACGAATCGACGTCAGGCCCGGGGGCGTCCGATGAGCCGGTCACCGACGCGCTGACACCTCTGACCACCATCGGGAACAGCATCACCGTCGCGCTCACCCGCACCGCCCCCTCCGTGCCGGGTGGCAGTGCCTCCTCGTGCATGATCTGGCCCAGTTCCGCCGCCATCTCCTTGACCCGCCGCCATGTCTCGGGCGTGAGCGTCAGTTCGGCGTCGGTGAAGTCGCCCGCCGCGCCCGGCAGGCGCTCGCGGCTGCGCCGGACCAGTTCCTCGGCGAGGACGGACGCGACGGCACGGTGGTCCGCGCCGGAGCCCTTGGGCAGCCGCTCGCCGCTCTCCGGCAGATGCCGGTAGCGCTTCGCCCGCCCGCCCCGTACGGATATCTCCTCGACCAGGTCGAGCAGGCCGACGGCGTGCAGTTGGCGGATGTGGTAGCTGATGTTCGCCTGGGACTCGCCGAGTTCACGGGCCGTCTCCGCCGAACTCATCGGCGCTCCGGTGAGCAAGGAGAGCAGTCTCAGCCGGAGTGGGTGGGCGAGGGCGCGCAGCCCGCTGAGGGGCGGCTGGGGATCGGCATCTGACATGTCCGGCAGTCTGCGCCCCACGAGGACAACTGTCAAAGGTTCCTTTTGAGGTTGGCCGGACACGGCCCCCTCACCGCCGACGGCGGCCCCTTCCCCGCGGATCGAGACGGCGCCGGGCGTCGCGGACGCCTTGCACCGGCCGAGCCCGGCCCGGGGCCTGAAGGGGTGCCCGATCGCCGTCGGCACCCCTTCAGGCCCATGGAAGGAGTTCCACCGCCCCCGGCGCGGGCACCCGTCCCGGCTCGCGGGCTCAGCCGGACGGGACCTCCTTCGGGCTCTGGAACAGCTCGATCACCGCCGCGTAGCTGTTCTCCGCGTACCCCTGGTCAAGGGCCCGGCTGACCAAGGCGTGGATGAAGCTGGGCAGTTCGGTGTCCACGCCCTGGGACCGGCTCTCGTGGAGGAGGTGCTCGATGGACCCGAAGTGCGTCTCCAGCTTCGCGTCACGTGCCGGATAGGCGCCGTCCCCCGCGTCGATCTGCCCCGCGTAGTCCGTGACGAACAGCTTGATCGAGTCCATCCACGAGGTGGCCCACGGGAGGAAGGCCAGGGCGTCGATGCCCGCGCTCTTCAGCAGCGCGGCGCCATGGACGAAGCTGTTCAGGGTGCCCCACATCACGCCGAGCAGCGCCACGTCGTAGAGGACCGCGAGTCCCGGCTCCTCCCCCACGTACGTCGTGCGCCCGCCCAGCAGCCTGAGCGTGGTCTCGTGCTTGTCGAACGCCGCCCGGGAGCCGCTGTAGAAGAGCACCGACTCCGGCGCGCCGATGGTCGCGGGCACGGACATGATCGCGCCGTCCAGATACTCCGCGCCCCGGGCCGCCGCCCAGTCGGCGGTCTCCCGGGCCTGCTCGGACGAGCCCGAGGTCAGATTGGCGAGTACCCGTCCCTCCAGAGCGCCCTCCAGCGGGTCGAGGAGTTCGCGCATCACGTCGTACGTCGACAGGCAGACGACGACCAGTTCGCCCGCCGCCACCGCCTCGGCGGCGGTGGACGCGCGCTCCGCGCCCTCCCGTACCAGCTCATCGGCCTTCCCGGCGGTCCGGTTCCATACGGTGGTGGGATGGCCCGCCTTCAGGAACGCGGCGGCCAGCGCCTGCCCCATGAGACCCAGCCCCAAGACCGTGACCGGTGCGTTCTCCTTGGCCGTCATAACAGCTCCTTACCTCACCGGGAAGGCGGTGCCGAGAGACGCACTCCTTCCCGCTACGGGACGGTGAATTGACAGGCCGACACATCGGCGGGACGTCGTTCCTCCGTGCGATGGCGGCCTGGCCAGCCTGAACGAATCCACCCCTGTGATCAACCGGGTATCCCCGCGTGCTCCCACCGCCTCGCTGGCGCATTCTCGAATGCCTTGCGGACCGCGCGTCGCCTATCCGAACCCGCGTGCCCTTACCCCCGTTGAGCTGGTCGTCCACCCGCCCCTTGTCCGCATTTACCGACCGGGGTTCTTTCTCGGCCGAGAAGTCACCCTGAGCCCCATGGGAATTAATTCGACGTGATCTGGAACACGGTTATCCCGCTTCCTCGAAATGACCTCGGAGACTGCCTTGACGCCACTCCCGGAGATTTCTCTGACGGATCGCCAGATATATTCCCCTGTCCTCAATTCAGCGACGGATAAAACAGAATCACCCGGACCTTCCACCCTCGGCCCGCCACCGTACGCCGCCATCCCCCGTCCCGAAGGCGCTGGTCAGGGCCCGCTGTCCGCCACCGCACCGCCCGCACCGCGCCACGAGCCGGGTTCACGGGCATGCGGTCAGCGCCACTCCCACTCCTGCCCCCGGCCGCCCCGGCACCGCGCCAGAGTCCGCGGGCGACCGCCGTGGACGGCGAGGGCACACCGCGGCGGACCGTTGACCGGCTCCACCTGACAGCACGTCGAGAGGGCTCCCGGTTCCCTCCTGATATGCCTGGGTCCGCGGCGCCCGGTGGTGCGACCCGAGTGCGCACCATGTGAACGAACCCTGCCCTCCACGCCAGTGACAACCCCGGCGGACCGCAGCACAGTGGCGGCGGAGACAACACCCGGAAGGACAGACCTAACCCGGCTCTAAGGAGAGCGAGTTGAACCGACAGACCATCACCCGCGGCATCGGCGCCCTGGTGGCGGCGTTCGCCCTGACCCTGGGCAGCTCAGGCCAGGCGTCCGCCGCCTCGCAGCACCTGTGGACCTACACCTCGCCCGGCCTGTGCGTCTCGGGTTACGCCGAGACCAGCACGGGGGCCGACGGGGGAGGCTTCTCCAAGAGCATCGCGTACACCTGGCACCAGGGAAACACCGCCATCTGCGCCACCGCGTTCACCAGGCCGGTGGGGTGGATCTCGGTCGAGAGCTACCTCATCGCGTACGACGCCCCCCGGGGCGTCTGGTACCGCTGTGGAGCTCCCGTGGGCCCCTACACCAACTCGGTTCCCGCCTTCGGCTGGCAGGTCTACCGCCACACCTACCGGGCCTGCGGCGGCAACGTCTGGTACGCGACCAACACGGCCTCGTACTCCTACGGCGGGGTGAGGTGGCACGGCGGCTGGGTCGTCTCCGGCTCGCACTGGGTGCCCCTGGCCGGGCGGGCCGACACCGCGCCGCCCACGGCACCGAGGATCAGTGCCGCCGAGGCCCTGCGGCGGGGCGAGATACGCGTCGGCGGCCCGGACGGCCCCCGGGCCACGGCCGCACAGCTCCAGCCAGAGCCCACCCGCGCACCGGGCACCACGACACCCATCGTGCCCCGAGCCGGTGTCACCGTCTCACCGGTGTCGCGGTAGCTCGCGCCACCGGTGCCGGGTGGGGGCGGGTGCGGCCCGGCTGCCCGCCCCCACCCGGTGCCACCGACAGCTGTCCCAGGGCCGTGACGCGGCGGGCCCGCTCCGGGCTACCC
>NZ_JBHVHF010000116.1:0-22547 GCF_042800315.1 Streptomyces sp. NPDC057638 | reverse complement strand
CCCCGGTGTGCGGCCCCTTTTCGCCGTCCGGGCGGCCCACGGACCCCCGGCGGCTCGGTGGGTGGGCCCCCGCGGGTGGGCGCGGCATCGGCCCCGTACCCGCCCCCTCAGATCAGACCGTGCTCCCGCAGATACTCCAGCTGGGCGCGGACCGAGAGCTCGGCGGCGGGCCACAGGGAGCGGTCGACATCCGCGTAGACATGGGCGACCACCTCGCCGGGGGTGCGGTGGCCGTTCTCGACGGCCGTCTCGACCTGGGCCAGCCGATGGGCGCGATGGGCGAGATAGAACTCCACCGCGCCCTGCGCGTCGTCCAGCACCGGGCCATGGCCGGGCAGGACCGTGTGCACCCCGTCGTCGACGGTGAGCGAGCGCAGTCTGCGCAGGGAGTCGAGATAGTCGCCGAGGCGGCCGTCCGGATGGGCGACCACCGTCGTCCCCCTGCCCAGCACCGTGTCACCGGTGAGCACGGCGCGGTCGGCGGGCAGATGGAAGCAGAGGGAGTCGGCGGTGTGGCCGGGCGTGGAAACGACCCGTAGCTCCAGCCCGCCGACCTCGATGGCCTCCCCTGCCCGCAACCCCTCGTCACCGAGGCGCAGGGCGGGGTCGAGCGCCCGGACCGACGTGCCGGTCAGCTCGGCGAAACGTCCCGCGCCCTCGGCGTGGTCGGGGTGGCCATGAGTGAGGAGGGTGAGCGCGATCCGCTTGCCCTGGCGTTCGGCCGTCGCGATGACCTCGCGCAGATGGAGGTCGTCGAGGGGCCCGGGGTCGATGACGACGGCCAGTTCGGAGTCCGGCTCGGCGACGATCCAGGTGTTGGTGCCGTCCAGGGTCATCGCGGACGGGTTGGGCGCCAGGACATTGACGGCGCGGGTGGTGGCGGGCCCGGAGACCACGCCTCCACGCGGCTGGCCGGGCAGGGCCGCTGCCTCGGTCATACTCCCTCCCCCGCCGTCTTGCCGTGGGCCGTGCCGCCGCTCTCTCCGTGAGCCGGGCTCATCCTCGTTCCTTCCCCACCGGTCGTGGTCATCGTCTCCGGCCTCGTCGTCTCCCGTTCGGCCGGGCTCGGCCTCGCCGACCCTCCTGCGGCCGGGCTCATCGCGGTTCCCCTATCGGCAGATGCGGCACATCCGGCGCGTTCGGGATGTGCTTGGTGAACTCCTCGTGGCCGGGCCAGCTCAGTACCAGCCCGTCCCCTTCACGGCGGGCGGTGGCCAGGACCGGCGCCAGATCGCGGCCCTCGGCGGAGGCGACGGCCTCGGCGGCCGTGCGATAGGGGGTGAGTGCCCGCAGCGTGGACACCGTGGGCGGCATCATCAGCAGCTCGCCCCGGTCATATCCGACCAGCGCCTCCTCCGGGCGGATCCACACCGTACGGTCCGCCTCCGTGGAGGCGTTACGGGTGCGCTGCCCCTCGGGCAGCGCGGCGGCGAAGAACCAGGTGTCGTAGCGGCGGGTCTCGAACTCCGGGGTGATCCAGCGGGCCCAGGCTCCGAGCAGATCCGAGCGGAGTATCAGCCCGCGCCGGTCCAGGAAGTCGGCGAAGGACAGGGTCCGGCCGACCAGGGCCTGGCGATCGGTCTCCCACTCCTGGCCGGTGGTGTCACCGACCACCGTGTCCGGGGTGTGTCCGGCGAGGAGGACACCGGACTCCTCATAGGTCTCGCGTACCGCCGCGCACACGATGGCCTGTGCCGCGGACGCGTCCACTCCGAGCCGTACGGCCCACTCCGGCAGATCGGGGCCCGCCCAGCGCACCGGACGGGAGTCGCGCTCGTCGACCCCACCGCCCGGATAGGCGTAGGCGCCCCCGGCGAAGGCCATGGAGGTACGGCGGCGCAGCATATGGACCGACGGGCCGCCATCAGGGGTGTCTCGCAGCAGCATGACGGTGGCGGCGCGCCGGGCCGGGGCGGGGGTGAGTTCACCGCGCGCGAGGGCCCGGATCCGGTCCGGCCACTCGGGTGGGTACCACTGACCTTGGGACATGGCCGGATGCTAGACGTTCGCGCGGTGATGTTCGAGGGGGCGGCGACGGCTGTCACCGCCGGGCGAGGGCGGCGATACGGAGGCGGGATCCGGCCCAGCATGGACCGGGCCATCGCGGGGTGGCGCGACACACGGCCAAGGGGGTGGTGGTGTTTCACGTGAAACACCACCACCCCTCCCCCGGAGGTCACACGGCCCGGACAGCGGGACCGTTGTGACGTCACCGGTCCACGCGTGTCCTACGCGGCCGCGTTCGAGTTGCCACGCAGTTTCACACTGGCCGCACTGGCGCTCTTGATCGCGGTCTCGATCTGCGCCATGGACGAGCCCGAGGCCAGTCCGGGCACGGTCGCGGTGTTCAGCGCGTAGAGCGTGAAGGTGTACGGATGGGTGGAGCCACCCGGGCAGGGGCCGAAGTACCGCTGGGAGTTGGCCCCGCTCCCCATGGCCTTCTGCTTCGCCCCGCCCTGGCCCGGGACGGCGAAGCCCGCTCCCAGCCCCTCGGGCAGGGACTGCGCGGTCGCCGGGATGTCCCAGATCGCCCAGTGCAGCTTGTTGCCGCTGTTGGCGACGTCGGCGAAGACAATGGCGTAGCCACGCGCCGCCGTCGTCCCCGCACTCCATCGGAGCGGTGGAGAGGTGTCCTGGCCCGCGACGCCGTCACCGGCGCAGGTGAAGCGGGTCGGGATGGTGGCGTTGTCCGTGAAGGCACTGCTGGTCAGCGCGAACGGGCCCGGCCCGGGAGGACCGCCCGAATAGACGATGTCGATCAGCAGGATCCGGTCGTTCCCGCTGGTCCCATCCTTGTCGGTCGAGGTGGTGAGCCAGATGTCACCCTCGGGGTCGACCTCGACGGTACGCAGCCGGTCATAGGTGCCCTGGAAGTAGGTCTTCTGGTCGACCAGGCTGGAGCCGTCGATCCGCATCCGGTAGACCCGCTCACCCCGGGTGGTGGCGACGAAGACATGGTCGTTGGCGATGGTCAGTCCGCTGGGCGAACCGGCGGAGGTCGGCCAGGTCTTCTTGGGCGCGATAAAGCCGGAGCAGCTGCCGCTGGTGCCCTCGCAGTTGGGCCAGCCGTAGTTGCCGCCCTTCTGGATCAGATTGACCTCGTCCATGACGCTGTTGCCGAACTCGGCCTGCCAGAGGCGTCCCTGGGAGTCGAACTCGATGCCCTGCGGGTTGCGGTGCCCCATCGACCAGACGGCGTTGCCGAACGGGTTGTCCGACGGGATGCTGCCGTCCTGGTTGATCCGCAGGATCTTGCCGTTGAGCGAGTTGCGGTTCTGTGCCGTGCTGGAGCTCTGTGCGTCGCCCATGGAGGCGTACAGCTTGCCGTCGGGGCCGAAGCGCAGCCGTCCACCGTTGTGGAAGCGGCTCTTGGCCATGTTGCCGAGGAGCACGGTGTAGCCGCTGAGGGTGTTGTTGGTCTCCAGCCTCATCCGGGCGATGCGGTTGCCGTCGGTGGAGGTGTGGAGGAAGTAGAGATAGCGGTCGGTGGCGAACGAGGGACTGATCTCGACGCCCATCAGTCCGCCCTCGCCACCGGTGGTCTGGCTGTTGGGGACCTTGCCGAGCAGGGTCTTCTGCCCCGACTTGGTGAGCCGGTGGACGTTGAAGGTGTTCCGCTCGGTGTAGACGCCGCTGCCGTCGGGGAGGAAGGAGAGGCCCCAGCCCACGTCCACGCCGCTGGCGAGGGTGGAGACGGTCCCCGGATCGGGCGTACCACCGGGCTGGGTGCCGCTGGTGGTGACGGTGATCTCCGGAGAGAAGGCGGACGTGTTGCCCTTGAGGTCGTAGGCCCTGACCTTGAAGGCGTACGGAGTGTTCGCGGTCAGGCCCGCGACGGTGGACGTGGTGGTGTCAGAGGTGCTGGAGAGCACGCCGTCGCGGTAGATCTCGTACCCGGTGACCCGCACATTGTCGGTGGAGGCGGTCCAGGCCAGGTCGACGCTGGTCGCGGTCCTGGCCGGGGAGCGCAGTCCGCTGGGGGCGGTGGGTGCCTCGGTGTCCGGCGGCGCGGGCAGGGTGGCGATGGTGACGGCGTTGCTCGCGACCGAGACGTTGGAAGCGGCGTCGCGCGCGAAGACGGTCCAGTCATAGGAGGTCTCGGGGTCGAGCCCCTCGACCGTCGCGGCGAGAGTGGAGCCGTTCACCTGCCTCATCAGCTGGCCGTGCTGATAGATGTCGTATCCGGTCACGGCGACGTTGTCGCTCGCCGCGTCCCAGGCCAGGGAGACCGTGGAGGCCGTGGGCTCCTTGTCCTTGCGGAGGTTGGCGGGCGGGCCGGGGCGCTCGGTGTCGACCGGGCCGCTCGGGGTGACGGTGAGCTTGTCCAGGTTGGGGCCGTCGCCGCTGGCGGTGGTCGCACGGATCTTGTTGGCCCCGGCCTGGAGCGCGGCACCGGTGGTGACGTTCCGCCAGGTGGGCCAGCCACCGGTGCCGGGGAAGGCGAGGTTGGTGGCGGCCGGGGTGCCGTTGACCGTGACGTTCATGGCCCGGGTGCCCGTCGCGCCGAGCGCGTAGCGGAAGTCGAGTGTGGCGTTGGACGCCTGGGCGGCGTTGACGGTCCACTCCACATAGGCGCCGGTCACGGCCTGGAAGTTGACGAACCCGGAGCCGGAGTAACCCGCGTGGTTGGACTCCACCGCGCCCTGGGAGACCGTGGCCGCCTCGGCCTCGTGGTCGGTTCCGGTCTGGCCGTCGGCGGCCGTGACATCGATGAAGTCGAGGTTCGGACCGCCCTCGGCGGCGGTGGCGGTGGCCCGGAGCGCATTGCTGCCCGCTCTCAGGGTGACCGTGGTGGTCACGGTCTGCCAGGTGGTCCAGGCGCCGGTGGGCTGGAAGGACAGGCTGGTGGGCGCGGCTCCGTTGGCGGATATCTCCAGCGGGCGGTTTCCGGTGGTGCCGTTGGCGAAGCCGAGCACCAGGGTCGCGGGCCCGGCGGCGGGGGCGTTGACGGTGAACTCGACATAGCTTCCGGCGATGTTGGTGTAGTTCACGAAGCCGGTGCCGGAGAAGCCGGTGTGGTTGGACTCGGTCGCGCCCTGCGATATGAGCGCGGACTCGGCCTCGTACCGTACCGGCGCGGCACGTTCCGCGCCTGGCTGGGCATGGGCCAGGGGAGGTAAGGCCACGGTGAGCGCCGCCGTGGCGACGGCCACGAGGCTGCCGATCGCTCTGCGCGAGCGGCGGGGGCGGCGGCGGGGGGTTGAAGCCACTGGTCCCTCCACTTTCGTTGGAGCGGTTCCTTAGAGGTGGTTCCTTGGAGCGGTTCCTCGGAGCGGCTCCTGCCAGGCGGTTGCCGTCAGGCGGTTGCCGCCGAACAGGCCAACCGGGCCGAACAGGTCGTCCACACCGAACGAGTCGGTCGAGATCCCCGTTCACCGGTTCCCGCGCCGCGGTGGTGACGGCTGGGCACCTCGGACGGACACGGCTCTGTTCACGGCCACCGTTCAGGTGCCGTTCCCTCAGAGGTGTCCCGTGGTGCCGGCGCGCGGATGGTCCATGCGTGACACCTCCGAGGAGAGCCGTTCACGGATACGCATGGAATGTTCACATGGATAGGAAGCGTTCCTAACCATGGACAGAGGACACCCATCGACGCGTTCACGTCAAGACCATCGGCACGCATTACCCCGGACGGACGAAGGCCCCGTGCCACCCCCGGAAAACCAGGGGGCACGGGGCCAGACGACCATCAGCCGAGCGTACGGACCTCTGACCACCGCCTGAGCGGAGGAAGAGGGTCCGCCCATCTCGGGCACGGGTCGGCGATGACGGGCCGACCGCTCCGGCGAGACCATCCGCCGCGACCGCGTACCGGAAGGGTTGGCTCCGAACAAGGATCCACCCACGCCGGACCGAACCCGGCGGAGCATCCACCCCACGGGGGTCAGCCCTCGGGAAGACCAGCCGGCCGGGAGGGACGACAGGGCCCCGGCCCACCCGTCCCGTCCCGTCCGGACGGGACGCGCGACCTCGGAGCACCCGCCCGGCCGGACCGACCCATCAGCCTCACTCCGCCGGGGTCAGCTCCACCTGGAGCTCCACCTCCACGGGCGCGTCCAGCGGCAGCACCGCCACGCCCACCGCGCTGCGCGCGTGCACGCCCTTCTCGCCGAACACCTCGCCCAGCAGCTCACTGGCGCCGTTAAGCACTCCGGGCTGCCCGGTGAAGTCCGCCGCCGAGGCCACGAACCCGACGACCTTCACCACCCGTGCGACCCGGTCGAGGTCACCCACGACCGACTTCACGGCGGCCAGCGCGTTGAGCGCGCAGACGGCCGCCAGCTCCTTGGCCTCCTCGGCGGTGACCTCGGCCCCGACCTTGCCGGTGACCGGGAGCTTTCCGTCCACCATCGGGAGCTGGCCCGCGGTGAAGACGTACGCACCGGAGATCACGGCCGGCTGGTAGGCCGCCAGCGGAGGTACGACGGCCGGGAGCGTCAGCCCCAACTCGGTCAGACGGGCCTCGACGGCCCCGCTCACTGCGACTTCTCCCGCTTCAGATAGGCCACGAGCTGCTCGGGGTTCGGGCCGGGTACGACCTGGACGAGCTCCCACCCGTCCATGCCCCAGTTGTCCAGAATCTGCTTGGTCGCGTGCACAAGGAGGGGCACGGTCGCGTATTCCCACTTAGTCATGGGCCGACTGTAGCCGGACCGGCGCATGGGCCAGCGGGTGGCCGCCCCGCACCGCTCGTACCCGCGCCGAGAAGGGCCCGCACGGCACCATCCCCGCCCCGCGCGGCACCATCCCCGCCCTGGCCCGAGGAAGCGCCCCGCCATCCACCATCACCCCATACCATCCCAAATCGCCCCTGTCCGGAAGCTCCGGCCCCGGGCACCGGCCCCGGCGTGACGCAGCCCGCACGGTCCTCGTGCGTAGCGCGCGGCGCGACTGGTTAGGCTCGAATGCGTGAGCAGGCTCCAGGTCGTCAGTGGCAAGGGTGGCACCGGTAAGACCACGGTGGCCGCCGCCCTCGCGCTCGCCCTCGCGACCGAGGGGAAGCGGACCCTCCTCGTCGAGGTCGAGGGCAGACAGGGCATCGCCCAGCTCTTCGACACGGAACCCCTGCCGTACGAGGAACGGAAGATCGCCGTCGCCCCGGGCGGTGGCGAGGTCCACGCCCTGGCCATCGACGCCGAGCGCGCCCTCCTCGACTACCTCCAGATGTTCTACAAGCTGGGCAGCGCGGGCCGCGCCCTGAAGAAGCTCGGCGCGATCGACTTCGCGACGACCATCGCCCCCGGCGTCCGCGACGTCCTGCTGACCGGCAAGGCGTGCGAGGCGGTCCGCCGACGGACCCGCCAGGGGACGTATGTCTATGACTACGTCGTCATGGACGCTCCCCCCACCGGCCGGATCACCCGGTTCCTCAATGTGAACGACGAGGTAGCCGGGCTGGCGAAGTTCGGCCCCATACATAACCAGGCGCAGGCCGTGATGCGGGTGCTCAAATCCCCCCAGACCCAGGTCCATCTGGTGACGCTGCTGGAGGAGATGCCGGTCCAGGAGACCGCCGACGGCATCGCCGAGCTGCGCGCCGCCGAGCTGCCGGTCGGCCGGGTGATCGTGAACATGGTCCGCCCCCACATCCTCGACGAGGAGGCCGTCCGCAGCGCCTCGGGCGACCGCCGGGCGGAGATCGCGCGAGCGCTGACGTCGGCCGGGCTGAGCGGCGCCGGACACCTGGTCGGCCCGCTGCTCGACCAAGCCGCCGACCATGCCGAGCGGGTCGAGCTGGAACGTGAGCAGCGGACCGCGCTGGGGCTCCTGGATCTGCCCTCGTCTGAACTCCCCCTGCTCAGCGAGGGGGTCGACCTCGCGGGCCTCTACGAGCTGGCGACGGAACTGCGGAAGCAAGGGACCGGTTCATGACCCTGGACGCGTCGGTGACACCCCTCGCAATCGACCCGCTCCTCGACGACCCGGCCACCAGGATCATCGTCTGCTGCGGCTCGGGCGGTGTCGGCAAGACGACGACCGCGGCCGCCCTGGGCCTGCGCGCCGCCGAACGCGGCCGCCGCGTCGTGGTCCTCACCATCGACCCCGCCCGCCGTCTCGCCCAGTCCCTGGGCATCGACTCCCTCGACAACACCCCCCGCCGCGTCAAGGGCATAGAAGACCGCGGCCCCGGCCGCGCCGACCACACCGGTCCCCCGAGCGGTTCCGGTACGGAGGGGACCGCCCCCGCCACGGACCCGGCCGCCACCGCCCAGGACCGCGACACCACCGGGCCCGGCGCCACCGGCGGACGGACGACCGCCGCAGGCTCCGCCGCCACCCGACCGGCGGGCGAGCTGCACGCCATGATGCTCGACATGAAGCGGACGTTCGACGAGATCGTCGAGTCCCACGCCGACCCGGAGCGGGCCCGGGCGATTCTGGCGAACCCCTTCTACCAGTCCCTGTCGGCCGGCTTCGCGGGCACACAGGAGTACATGGCGATGGAGAAGCTCGGCCAGCTCAGGGCGCGGGACGAGTGGGACCTGATCATCGTCGACACCCCGCCCTCCCGTAGCGCGCTGGACTTCCTGGATGCTCCCAAGCGCCTGG
This sequence comes from Streptomyces sp. NPDC057638, assembly GCF_042800315.1. Classification (NCBI taxonomy): domain Bacteria; kingdom Bacillati; phylum Actinomycetota; class Actinomycetes; order Kitasatosporales; family Streptomycetaceae; genus Streptomyces; species Streptomyces sp. NPDC057638. The sequence continues at coordinate 13,997 of NZ_JBHVHF010000116.1, read as the reverse complement.
GGTCCTTCCTGGACGGCACGTTCATCAAGGTGCTGATGGCCCCGGCGAAGATGGGCGGGCGGGCCGGGCTGAAGTTCCTCAACGTCGGCATGTCGATGATGACGGGCACGCTCGGCAAGCTGCTCGGCGGCCAACTGCTGCGGGACGTACAGACCTTCGTGGCGGCGATGGACACGATGTTCGGCGGCTTCCGCACCCGGGCCGACGCCACGTACCGGCTGCTCCAGGCCCCCGGCACCGCCTTCCTGGTGGTCGCGGCCCCGGAACGGGACGCGCTGCGCGAGGCGGCGTACTTCGTGGAGCGGCTCGCGGCCGAGGAGATGCCGCTGGCCGGTCTGGTACTCAACCGGGTCCACGGCAGTGGTGCCGCCCGGCTCTCCGCCGAACGGGCGCTCGCGGCGGCCGAGATCCTTGCCTCGGAAATTACATCAGAAAATCTTGACGACACCCGCATTGTGGATCAGGGGGGCGGGAAGACTGATGTCCATGAGGCCACGGGCGCCTCTCCCGAATCCCCGCCCGTGGACCACACCCCCGCCCGGACTCCCCACTCCGAGCAGGACGTACGACCCACGCATCCCGATCCTCCCGAGAGCGGCGACCACGCCGCGCCCCCGCACACCCCGACATCAGACCACCACACCACGGACCAACTGACGGCTGGTCTGCTGCGCTTGCACGCCGAGAGGATGCAGGTGCTCGCGCGTGAACAGCGCACGCGTGACCGCTTTACCGCACTCCACCCCGAGGTCGCGGTGGCCGAGGTGGCCGCCCTCCCCGGGGATGTACACGATCTGACGGGATTGCGCGCCATCGGCGATCAGCTCGCCCAGGGCGCCACGATCCCGGCGAAGGGCTCCCCTCCTGATGAACACTGAGGACCACGACACGAGCTGACCACGGCACCGAATGTTCGTGCCCCGGCGACAGGAGTCGTGCCGGGGCATATACGAGCATCATTCAGGGGCGATCCACTTGGTGGCTCCCGCCGCAGGCAGGCGCTGGTGAGCAGGCGTGGACAAGGAAGACTGCCCGCTCGCCGTGCTCATACGGCGCGTTCTGGCAACCCTACGGGTCAAGACCGCGCAGGGCCTGGAAGAAGCAAGCCTGGAAGAAGCAAGGAGATCAGACGAGGACACCCAGGGCACCGTCAGGCGACGGACTCACCATGAGAACGGGCAGGACCAGCCGACCGGTCCATGGAGATGAACAGCCGTCGGGGCCTCAGCTGACCGCGGCGTAGGTCTCATACGCCTCGTCGTCTTCGAGGCCCACGGGAAGAATGCCCACGCCACGCTCATACTCGGTGCGCGCGGTTTCCAGAAGTCTGCGCCAGGAGGTGACGGTGGGGCGCCTGCGCAGCAGTGCGCGACGCTCCCGCTCGGTCATCCCACCCCAGACGCCGAACTCCACACGATTGTCGAGGGCATCGGCCAGGCACTCGGTCCGCACCGGACATCCGGTGCACACCGCCTTGGCCCTGTTCTGCGCTGCCCCTTGTACGAATAGTTCATCCGGATCAGTAGTGCGGCAGGCTGCCTGCGCACTCCAGTCGGTTACCCAGCCCATCCCGGCGCCGTCCTCTCCCGATATCGAGGCTCCCCCACGGCGGCAGCGGCATATTCAGCGCTGCCAGTTGAGGACGTTACGGAAGGCGAGGACAGGGCAACACCCCCTTCGGGCCCAATCTTGAATGGCCCGAACGGACTATGCGTACGCGGCAGATCACCCAGGGGAGTGACCTGAGGGCGTAAACGAAGTGATCGGATAATCCGGGCTTATCCCTCACGATGTACGTGGTGTTCGACAAGCCGTTCAGCGCGGTCGGGTGAGGTGCGATCCACCGCGCTCACTCGGGGAGAGCCGCCGGGAACACCGCCGGTCCCCACAGCGCGCCTCCAGGAACCGCCCCGGGGAAGAAGGCGAAGCACGCCGTCCGCGGGCCTCGGGAGAGGCCGCCCCGGGCTCCGCCGTCCGCCCGACGGGGGCACCACCCCGCCCCGCGGGGTCTGGGTGGCGGTCCGACCCCGGGAGTGGGGGACACGCTGATGTGGAACCGCACTGCCGTGACAGTTGAGGGCAGCTTAGGCCAAGGCATGGCGCGCCGTCCGGCACATGGGAATGTTGGTGCTCCGCGGCACCCGTTCAGCGGTGTCCCCCGAAGGACGGAAGCTCTCCGTCAGTACGGCCACCCCCGCGCTGAGCTGCCCCGACTCCGGTGGCGGACACCATGGGCCGATACGCGCCCGGACCGAAGACGTCTTGTTCCCTCAAGGCGCCATCCCCACGGCTTAGGCTGCCCCCATGCCAAACAAGCGCTCTGGTGGCGGTCTGACCGGAACCCAGCAGGCCGCCAAGTTCCTCGGTGTCAGCGTGCTCGCCGGGACGGTGCTGGCAGGCATCGCCCTCCCCGCTGTGGGGGCGCTCGGCCTCGCGGCGAAAGGCACGGTCAAGGGGTTCGACGAGATCCCCTCCAACATGAAGCGCCCGCCACTGAGCCAGCGCACCACCATCCTGGACGCCAAGGGCGATCTCCTCGCCACGGTCTTCTACCGCGACCGGTCCGTGAAGCCGCTGACCGAGATCTCGCCCCATATGCAGAAGGCGATCATCGCGATCGAGGATTCGCGGTTCTACGAGCACGGGGCGATCGACCTCAAGGGCGTTCTGCGCGCGCTCAACAAGAACGCGACGAGTGGCGGTGTCGCCCAGGGCGCGTCGACGCTGACCCAGCAGTACGTGAAGAACGTCTTCGTCGAGGAGGCCGGGAACGACCCGGACAAGTTCGCGCTGGCCACCCAGCAGACCCTCGGCCGCAAGATCCAGGAGCTGAAGTACGCGATCCAGGTGGAGGAGGAGCTGGGGAAGAAGAAGATCCTGGAGAACTACCTCAACATCACCTTCTTCGGCCAGCAGGCCTACGGGGTCGAGGCGGCCGCCAAGCGCTACTTCTCCCGCTCCGCCAAGGAGCTGAACCTGGAGGAGTCCGCGATGCTGGCGGGGCTGGTCCAGTCCCCAAGCCGCTACGACCCGGTCAATGACTCCGAAGAGGCCACCAAGCGCCGCAACGTGGTCCTCCAGCGCATGGCCGAGGTCGGCCACATCACCCAGGCCGAGGCCGACCGGGCGGCGGCCAACCCGATCCAGCTCCGGGTCAGCAAGCCCAAGAACGGCTGCATCACGGCGGTCAAGGGCGCGGGCTTCTTCTGTGACTACGTCCGCGCGGTCTTCATGTCCGACCCGGTCTTCGGTGGATCCCAGGAGGACCGGGCCAAGATCTGGAACCGGGGCGGTCTGGTCATCAGGACCACCCTGGATCCGCAGGCCCAGGAATCGCTCCAAGAGTCGGTCAAGAAGCGTGTCTACCAGTCGGACCGGGTCGCCGCGGCGATGACCATGGTCGAGCCCGGGACCGGCAGGATCCTGGCGATGGGTCAGTCCCGTCCGTACGGCTTCGGGAAGAACGAGACCCAGATCAACTACTCGGTCAACAAGAGGGACCGGGGGTCGAACTACGGTTTCCCGGTCGGGTCGACCTTCAAGCCGTTCGTCGCCGCGGCCGCCCTGGAACAGGGCAAACCGCCGACCCAGGTCTATCCGGCGCCATACAGCATGCCCTACCCCGACCGGATCGCGACCTGCACCGGGCGGGACTGGCGCAACCGGGGCAACTTCAAGCTGGAGAACGAGAACGAGGCCGAGGTGGGGCCGTACTCGCTCAAAAAGGCGATGGAGATGTCCGTTAATACCTATTTTGTCCAGATGATAGAGGACATCGGCCTCTGCCCGGTCGTCGAGATGACCGACAAACTCGGGCTGGTCCAGGGCAATGGGACCAAGCTGCCCGCGGAGCCCTCGGCGCTGACGCTCGGCTCGACCGGCATCTCCCCGCTGACCATGGCGAGCGCGTACGCCACGTTCGCCAACCGGGGCACCTACTGCACCCCGACCGCCATCGCCTCCATCCGCACGGCGGACGGCCGCGGCCTGCCCGTACCCAAGAGCGCCTGCGAGAAGGTGATGAGCGAGCGGACCGCCGACACCATCAACACGCTGTTGCGCGGAGTAGTCGACTCCGGCACGGGTCAGCAGGCCGGCCTGAGGAGTCGCGACAGCGCCGGCAAGACCGGTACCACGGACGGACGGCTCAACGCGTGGTTCGTCGGCTACACCCCGAACCTCTCCGGCGCCGTCTGGGTGGGCAGCCCCTCCCAGCAGGTGAAGATGCAGAACATCACCATCGGCGGGAACTACCACGACAAGGTCTTCGGCGGTCAGGTCCCCGGCCCCATCTGGGGCGCCGCGATGGAGGGCGCGCTCCAAGGCGTCCAGGTCCTCTCCTTCAACGGGGTGACGATCCCCGACAGCGAGGCCGACGAGGGCGAGGACGGAGAGCGCGACCGCGACCGGGGCCGCGAGAACGGCGACGGCGACCGGGATGGCGGCGACGGTGACCGCGGCGAGGGGAACGGCGAGAGCAACGGCGACGGCAAGCCGGGCGACACCGAGGGACGCACGGGCGGCACCGGCGGCGGCACACATCCCTGGCCCGGCATCTCGGTCCCAGCGGACCTGATCGGCGGCGGCGAGAGCCGTGGCACGGAGGGCGGCACCACCGAGGGCGAGAGCGACGGCTCAGACCGACCCTGATTCGGAGGCGTGAGACCTGGGCGGCGATCCCTGGATCCGCCGCTCCGGGTTTCGCGCTGTCACGTCGTACGGAACAGCCCCCGGCGAAGGGGCGCGCGGGTCCGGGCAGCGCGCCGGGCCGGGGTGCGCGAGGCCGGGGCGCGCGGGTGCGGGCGCCCCGGGGGCGTGTGACCGTGAGCGGGGCGTGGGCGAAGGCGCCCGGAGCGGAGGTGTACGCGGGTGCTGGGGCCCGGGCTATCGCCGCGAGCTGACGGTGGCCGCCACCGTATCCGGCCAGGTCACAGGGGCCGCGGCACGCCTGATCGCGGGAGCGGAAAGGCGTGAGAGGAAAGGCCCGCGCCGTCATGGCGCGGGCCCCTTCCGTTCAGCTGGCGAGGAGCCGCTTGACGGCGGCGGCGACACGCCCGCCCTCCGCCAGCCCGGCGACCTTCGGGTTCACGATCTTCATGACGGCGCCCATGGCACGCGGCCCCTCGGCACCCCCGGCCCTGGCCTCGGCCACGGCCTCGGTGACGATCACGTCCAGCTCGTCATCGGTGAGCTGGCGGGGCAGATACGCGTCGAGCACGACACCCTCCGCCCGCTCCCGCTCCGCCTGCTCGGCCCGGCCACCCTTGTCGAACGCCTCGGCGGCCTCACGGCGCTTCTTCGCCTCGCGGGCGATCACCTTCCGCACCTCGTCGTCGGAGAGCTCACGGGCGGTCGTGCCGGAGACCTCCTCCTTACTCACGGCGGCCAGGGTCAGCCGGAGCGTGGAGGAGCGCAGTTCGTCACGGGCCTTGATCGCCTCGGTGAGATCGGCATGGAGCTGGGACTTGAGCGTGGTCATACAGGCCAGTGTGGCAGGTGGTATCCGGGAACCGCGTCCGGATTTGTCGCGGCCAAAGGCCCCGGAGCGGCCGCCGGTCGCCCCGGGGCCGTCCCGTCCGCTCCCCCGTGGCCCACGCCGACGGCGATCACGGCCGCGTCAGCCGCCGAAGGCCCCGTATCCCTTCCGTACCGGAGGAGCCGGAAGAACCAGAAGTAAGGGGCGGCGGAGCGCCCTCCGCACCATGATCGACAAGAGTCGCCCGGCGTGTCTGCGGCGGTCGTGCGTCTGCGACCATGGATCCATGCGCGCACGCTACGGAGTACCCCTGGGAATCACGGCAGTCGGCGCGGCCGGCGTCGCCTACGCCGCTTTCGAGGCCCGGTCCTTCCGCCTCCGACGGGTGACGGTGCCGGTGCTTCCGAAGGGGATGCGCCCGCTGAGAGTCCTCCACGTCGCCGACATCCACATGGTCAGCGGTCAGCGCAAGAAGCGCGCCTGGCTCCAGTCCCTCGCGGGACTGCGCCCGGACTTCGTCGTGAACACCGGTGACAACCTCTCCGACCCCGAAGGCGTCCCCGAGGTCCTGGACGCCCTGGGTCCGCTCATGGAGTTCCCCGGCGTATACGTCTTCGGCTCCAACGACTACTACGGCCCCACCCCGCGCAACCCCGCCCGCTACCTGCTGGAGAAGGTCCAAGGCCGCCACGGACTGAACGGGAACGCCCCCGCCACCAACGTGGTCCACAACCCCTGGCACGACCTGCGCGACGCCTTCGACGCGGCGGGCTGGGTCGGCCTGAACAACACCCGCGGCCGACTGAAGCTCGACACGCCCGGCTCCTATGAGCTGGCCTTCACCGGTCTGGACGACCCCCACATCAAGCGCGACCGCTATGAGCGGGTGGCGGGCGGCCCCGAGAAGGACGCCGATCTCTCCCTCGCCGTGGTCCACGCCCCCTACCTGCGGACCCTGGACGCCTTCACCGCCGACGGCTACCCCTTGATCCTCGCGGGCCACACCCACGGCGGCCAGATCTGCGTCCCCTTCTACGGCGCGCTGGTAACCAACTGCGACCTGGACACCGCCCGGGTCAAGGGACTCTCCACCCATGAGTCCGGCGGCAACGTCTCCCGCCTCTACGTCTCGGCGGGCTGCGGCACCAGCCGCTACACCCCGGTCCGCTTCGCCTGCCCACCGGAAGCGACGCTGCTGACCCTGGTGGCACCGGAGTAGACACCCCTCCCACCCCGCCGGGGACACCCCCCGGCACCTGGCCTTCTTGATCGCGCGGCCCTGGTGGGGCCGCGCGCAAGGCCCCAGGAAAGCGGATTTCGCCTGGGAGCGCGGGTGGGCTAGAGTAATCGATGTCGCCACGGCACGTGGGGGCAACCGGGGTGTAGCGCAGCTTGGCAGCGCGCTTCGTTCGGGACGAAGAGGTCGTGGGTTCAAATCCCGCCACCCCGACAGCCGAAGTATCAGGTCAGGCCCACTGCGTCACGTGACGCAGTGGGCCTGATTCGTTGTGCGTGACTACCTGCGTGACTACCGTTTCGGGGCTGGTGGCGTACCGAAGATCGCATCCATGGCGACGGCCCCGGTCTGGATCACCGGGCGGATCTGCTTCCGGTAGACCTCCTCCGTGACGGCCGTGCTGGAGTGGCCGACGAGCCGGGAGATCTCCTCCAGCGGGATGCCCCCGGTCGGACAAGATCGAGACGAAGGACGTGCGAGTCTCCCGCGTCGTCCACTCGCGCGGTTCAATCTCGATTCCGGGCACCTGGGCGGCCCGCGTGAGGATCTTCCGGAACTCGCGCCGGACGTTGGCGGCATCCAGTGCGGTGCCCACGGCCGAGGTGAAGACGAGACCGGTCTCCTGCCACTGAGCACCGGCCGCGACCCGCTGCCAGCCCTGACGCTCCCGCTGGATCTTCAGCGCGTCGATGGCGCGGCCGGGCAGGGCCAGGGTGCGACGGGATTTCCGGGTCTTGGTGTCCCCTGTGCTCCGGACCGAGCGCCACACGGCGATGTGCGGCGGGATCTCGGGAGTGGGGTCCGGGTCACCTTCGAGATCGAGGTGGTCCGTCGTGATCGTGCTGGGTCCCGGCCAGCGAGACCGTAGGCGAGCCAGTCGGTGACCGCCCTCGACCGTGTGGCCGGTCGATGCGATGGCGAGGCCGTCTTCGTCGTCTTGAAGGATCTCCTGGGCCCAGGCCCGGAGGCGGAGGTGGGCCAGGTCCTTGCGGGCGCCGAGGGTCCAGGCGGTGCGCATGAGGCGGCGAGCGTGGTCGGAGGGGTCGGCCATCGAGTCGATGGCGCAGTCACTGCCCTCCTTGGCCGGGCAGTCGACCAGCTCGCCGGTGTCCAGGTCGTAGAGCTGTCACTCGGCGCGGAACGCGTGCGGCCGGACGAACTCCGTTGACAGGCATACGATCTCGCCCCAGCGCTTGCCCGTATAGCCCTTGAGGGCCACGGCGCCGAACTCGTCGTCGCGACCGGACACCAGGGCGGCCCGTTCGGCGGCCGGAAGGGCATTTGCGCGGAGACGGGCAGTTGCACCGCCATGGCCTGAATCGCATTCTTGTCGCTGATATCGCCGATTCCTACCGTCCCATGGCATGAACTCCACAGCCTTCGACGTGATCAGGCGTCTCGGTGACCTTCTGAACGTGCAGGTGAACTCATCGCCCGAGCTCATCGCCGGAGTGGGGAAAGCGGCCGCCGCGGTCGACCGCGAGCGGGCGAAGAAGAAGACCAGGAACGAAGGCCACGGCCCCCGCAAGCCGGATCTGCGCCAGCTACCCCGAGCCGAGTGTGGTCCCGTACGGATGACTCCGTGGGACCTGCTCGCGACGTTCGCGCGTGCTACGACCTTGGCCCGGCAAGGACGAGGCAGGGGGCTGGCTGAGCACTGGCAGGGACTGAAGTACTGCCGGGCCTTCGCCGCCGACCGGCACGGAAGCCTGCGCCTCACCGATGAAGGAAAGGCTCCTGAACTGTCCTATCGGGCCATGCAGGCGAGGGAGCTGGGCCGGGCGTTCGGGCTCGCCGTCGCGGAACGGGCGCTTCGCGAGCGGTATCCGGACCGCCTGATCGGCATCGTCGACGTGGAAACCGTCTTGCTTCCCGGCTTCGCGCGGACCCGGCCGGCCGGGACTCTCGGCGCGAGGCCGCGGCCGGACTTCCTGCTGGAGGCATGGCGTCCTGGCGAAGGCTCCCGGATCTTCGTGGTTACCGTGAACGGCAACCACCAAGCTGTGAAGCCAAAGACCTCCGCGAGCTCTCGCACGACATACAGGCAACTGGCCCGGGGCGGTGAGCGCGTGGAGCGGTTCCATCTGGGGCGCTGGAACGGGGCTTCCACGCTCACGACCTCGACCGAGTTCCTGGCCACCGCCGGTGTGACGGTGCATGTCCTGCACGCGGGTGGAGATGTCGAGCTCCCGGTACGGCCGACGTCCGGTGCGGATTCAGCCGATGTGGCCATCAGGCGCCGGGCTCTGCCGTACGTGGACTCCGTGGCCATCCCGACAGAACGCGGAGCGGAACGGCACAACGCCTTCTTGATCCCTGAGAAGGAGTTCTCGTGGTTCGGCCGAGTGGTCGCCCGTGCCCACGCGGCCGGGCAGCTCTCACTGGCCGGCGGCGGTGGGACGGTCGGCCGGTATTTGATCGACGAGCAGGGCCGCAAGCACTTCAGCGAAACCGCCTTCGCCGGGACGGCCAGTGTCCACGACGCGAAAGTCTGTCTCGCCGGGGAGCGATACGTCGGCACTGACCAGGTCTTCCGTATCAACGGCACGCGCGTCGAAGCGTTTTCCGGCATGGCCGCGGATCTCTACGGTCTCCTCGCGGAGGGCAAGGTAGAGGAGTACCGCCGACGGGCGTACGAACGGCGGGAGGGCTGGCCTGAGCCGGATGACATCGACGACTGGGGCGCGAGTTCCTTCCGGCCGGACGGCACCGCACTCGCGATTCGGGTGGTGCCGGAGCAGGCATCGCCCGACGACCGCCTCCCGCGCTGATCCATACGAGAGGCGTTTCCCGGCGGAGGAGCAGGCTCTTCACGCTCCGTGCTGGCTCGGGTAGGCCGGGCAGCGGGTCGGACATCCGCCTCCGGCGCTCGGGGTGGCCGGATGCCGTCCCTCTCGTTCAGCCTCGGCTGTCCCCTTCGGAGGCCCTCGTGCCAAAGTCGCCTGACGGACCGAGTCAGCACATACGCGAACGCAAGGAGCAGCACATGCGCGACGGGGGAGCGCCGTGGACACTCACCGTGCCCACAGGCGGCGACACACTCCGGCAGGAGCGTCTCACCCGGGATCTCCACGACACTCTGGGGAGGACGGACGGCCTCGTCGTCGGCTTCCATGACGCCGACGGGCCCACCGAACCGGGCCGCAAGGGCACCGGTGTCGGCGAGGTGGCTCTCTGGGCCGCTACCACCGCCGCCGTCGCCCGTCCGGCGTCCCAGATCCTGATCACCCTGATCAAGGAGTGGTGCGCCAAGGAGCGGCACCGCAAGGTCGTGGTCACCGTCGGGGACGACTCCATCGAGATCGCCGGACGGCCGGACGCCGCACAGGAACGCATGGTCCGCGAGTTTCAGGACCGGGTCGCCGACGGCGACGGGCCCGAACCGAATGACGGCGCGGCGTGACCCGCTTCCACAAGCGGCGGGCTCTCCTGATCGGCAACGAGCACTACGATGACGGCCGCTTCTCGCCGCTGGCTTCCGTACGGGCGGATCTATGGGGACTCACCCAGGTCCTGAAGCATCGCAATCTCGGCAACTTCGTCTCCGTCCAGACCGCATCCGATCTCACCGCCGACGACATGCGGGCGGCCATCGGCGAGTTCCTTCAGGAGCGCGACGAGGACGAACTCGCGCTCGTGTACGTCTCTGGTCACGGAGTGCGCACCGTACGCGACGGCGGCGAGTTCCACTTCGTCGCCAAGGACACCGACTACGACCGGGTGGCCTCGACCGGTGTGAGCGCGGGGTTCCTCAACGACACACTGGAAGAGTGTGTGGCTCCGCAGAAGATCGTGGTGATCGACTGCTGCCGCAGCGGCGGGTTCGCCATGGGCCTGCGCACATCGGACCGACGGCCCGAGAACTCCGTCTCCAAGTCCGGCGAGCAGCCCCCGCTGACCAGCAGGGGCGTGTATGTGCTGTCGTCCTCGCGGGCCGGGGAGGATTCGTACGCGGACCCGGGTGGCGGCGATGACGTGAAGCCGTCGGCGTTCACCGGCGAGATCATCGAGGCGTTGCGCACGGGGAAGGTCAGCAAGGACGGCGGCCAAGCGGTAACGGTCAGTGACTTATTCCACTACGTCAACCGGCGCATGCGTGCCCAGGACGGCGGACGCCAGGTGCCGGTGCACTCCGCGCTCGGCGTCGACGATCGCATCGTCATCGCGGACAGCCCCTTCGGCCGGGCCCCCATCCTCGACCCTCTGAGCTCTCGTCCTCAGGCTGCCGCCGGAGCAGCGGCCCAACCCTGTGCCGCGAAATCCGCCCACGTCCAGCCTGTCTGGGCCAACCTGCTGGACTACTACCGCGAGTGCATCCTGGCCGAGAGCGCCGAGACACCTCTGATGGAGGTGAGCCACCAGGGCACGTCGTACGTGTGCCTAGGAGGCGCGGAGAGGTTCATCTCCGGCGACGTCGATGAAGACGGCTGCGTCGCACTCCCCGGGGAAGCGGCCCCGCTGGTGGATTCAGCGGCGGAGGAGGACGCCGAGCTCTGGGCGGGCTACCCGGCCGTGGTCCTCACCGGGCCTCGCACCGGACGCCCCTGGCGACAGCCGAAGTTCGCGCCCCTTCTGGTACGCCGGGTCGAGATCGTCCAGGACGAGGGCGAGGTGCGGCTGAAGCCGTACGGCCCGGTCCAGCCGCATCCTCAGCTGGCGCAGGACTGGCTGGGCGAAGAGGAGGCCAGCCAACTCGTCCACACGTTTCAGCCGTCCTGGCACCGAGGACAGCACGACCGTATGGCGGTGGAGGTGCGCAACCTCCTCACTCAGGAGTTCGAGCTGCCGTGCGTGCAGGAGCTCCGTCCCGACCAGCTCGCCGACCGCATCGACATCCGCACGCCCGGCCACGGAGCCCGCAACACCGCGGTCCTGTTCGCGGCACGCCCCCAGAGGAACTTTACGAAGGGGCTCCTCAGCGACTTCTCCGACATCTCCAAAAAGACGGACCAGATCGGGAAGACTGCCCTCGGGTCCCTCTCGCCCGACACCTCGCAGCGCGCCCGGGCCCTCGCCCACACGGATCCCGAACCGGTACGCCTCGTCACACCACTGCCCTGTAACGAGGCCCAGACGGCGGTTCTCCGGTCCGCCATGACGCGCCGCCTCACCGTGGCCACGGGCCCGCCCGGCACCGGTAAGAGCCAGTTGGTCGCCAATCTCGTGGCCACGGCGATCACGGCGGGTCAGACCGTACTGGTCGCGTCCACTAACAACGATGCCGTGGACGAGGTCTGGCGCCGCTGCGACAAGCTGGTTCCCGGCAGCGTCGTGCGCACCGGCTCGGCGCGGAAGAACGGCAAGAGCAACGCGGAGCACGAGGCCGCCGCGCTGCACGCGCTGCGTACAGGACCGGGGCCGTCGACCACCGTCGCCACGGCATCGATGGCGACCGCACTAGCCAGCGACCGGCTGGCAGAAGTACGGCAGCTCCTGGCCCACATCGCGGAGACCGAGCTGCGGCTTCGCCAAGCAGGCGAAGCCCGCGCCCACCACGCGGAGAAGCTCGGGATCACCGTCACCGACCTCCAGGACCTGCTCGATGGCCCGCCCCGGCCGAAGGAGCTGGGAAACAAGGCGCGTCGCCTCGCCCACACGCGTTTCCTCGGATCGTGGCGCCGAACCCGTTTCCTGCGCAAGGCCGGTCTGGAGAGGTACACCGGTGATCCCGCCACGGGGTGCCTCGCGCTCGCTGGGTTTGCCACGGCCGAGGCGGAGTGGCGTGACGGGCGCGAGCACGCGGCCACCGTTGACGACACAGCGCTCGCGCGCACCCTGCACGATGCGGAGAGCACCGTTCAGGACGCTTCACGCACGCTCCTCGCCGCCACGGTCCAAGCCGCCGCGTGGGTCGGACGCCGCCGCATTCTGGACCTGTTGACGGCCCGGGACGGCAAACGCGGCGACTGGCCGCAGTTAGGAAGGGTTCTCGGCCGCTCGGCAACCTCGACGGACGCGCCCCCAGTGGCCGGATGGGCAGTTACCAGCCTCTCCGCCCGACGTTTCCCGCCAGACCCCGCCCTGTTCGATCTCGTCGTCATCGACGAGGCCAGCCAGTGTGCCATCCCCCACATCCTGCCGTTGCTGTTCCGCGCGCGGCGCGCCCTGGTCATCGGCGATCCCATGCAGCTCACGCACATCACCAAGACCAACCCACACCGCGAGGCTCTCATCCGGCACGGGAACGGGCTGCGGTCCGACTGGCTGGAGAAGCACCATCTCGCCTACCGGCGCCACTCCGCCTTCCACGCAGCCGAGCAGTCCGCGGGCGGCACGCTGCTCCTCGACGAGCACTTCCGCTGCCATCCGCACATCGCCGGGATCTCCAACGAATTCTTCTACGACGGTGGGCTGACCGTTCTCACCGACACCCGTGGGCGTCCCGCTCTGGCCCGCCGCCCCGCCGTCATCTGGACAGATGTGACCGGGCGGGCCGCCCGCCCTGCGTTCGGTGGCTCCTGGGTCAACGAGGACGAGATCCACAAAGTACTCGCCAGCGTCACGTACCTCTGTGACCAGTTGCCGCCCGAGGCCACCATCGGCATTGTCACTCCCTTCACCGCACAGGCCGAATCGCTGCGCAAACGGCTGCGACCGTACGGCGAGGAGCGCCTGCGAATCGGTACGGTGCATACCTTCCAGGGGGGCGAACGCGATGTCATGGTGTTCTCCCTCGTCGTCGGCGAGGGCATGCGTATGGGCGCCATCGAGTGGGTCGATGGACAGCTGAACCTGTGGAACGTCGCCATCACCCGGGCACGCAGTCACCTCATCATGGTGGGAGACAAGGAACTCTGGCGACACCGAGGAGGCATGGGCGCCGCACTGCTGGAGGCCGCGGAGCGGAACGACGTACCCCCAGGTGGCGGAGACGAAGACGTGCTACTCAAACGCCTGTACCAGACCCTCTCCCGCGCCAAGGAAGCCACCATCACGCTGGGCGAGACGGTCAACGGGTATCCGGCGGACGCTCTGGTGGGAAGCGTCGGCGCCACCGCACCTCAAGCTGTACTACTCGACAGGGGAATCGAAGAGGGCACCGACGCAGCCCGCCACCTTCGGCTCATGCTGCATCGACGGAACTTGCTGGGCGGCGGCGACGGAGGCGTCGAAGCCACTCGGTGGCCGGCCTGGAGGCTGTACGAGACAGACGAACGCGGGGGTGAACTACGGTCGGCGCCGTGATCCGGCGCGATGCTCGTTCAGGACGAAGAGGTCGTGGATTCACATCCCGCCACCCTGACCGCCGAAGTACTAGATCAAGGGCACCGCGTCATGCGACGC
>NZ_JBHVHF010000115.1:0-22583 GCF_042800315.1 Streptomyces sp. NPDC057638 | reverse complement strand
GCGTCTGGGCGCCCGGGGCGGACCCTCACCCGGGCGACGGGGTCAGCAGCCGATCAGCTTGGCGCCGAGGTACTGCTGGATCTGGTCCAGGGAGACCCGCTCCTGGGCCATCGAGTCACGCTCGCGCACGGTGACCGCGTTGTCGTCGAGGGTGTCGAAGTCGACGGTGACGCAGAACGGCGTGCCGATCTCGTCCTGGCGGCGGTAGCGGCGGCCGATGGCGCCCGCGTCGTCGAACTCGATGTTCCAGTGCTGGCGCAGATCGGCGGCCAGGCCCTTGGCCTTGGGCGAGAGCTGCGGGTTGCGGGAGAGCGGCAGGACCGCGACCTTCACCGGCGCCAGGCGCGGGTCCAGACGCATCACGGCGCGCTTCTCCATGACGCCCTTGGCGTTGGGCGCCTCGTCCTCGCTGTAGGAGTCGAGGAGGAAGGCCAGCATGGTGCGGCCGACACCGGCGGCGGGCTCGATGACATACGGGGTCCAGCGCTCGCCCGCCTCCTGGTCGAAGTAGGAGAGGTCGTGGCCGGAGGCCTTGGAGTGGGCGCCCAGGTCGTAGTCGGTGCGGTTGGCGACGCCCTCCAGCTCGCCCCACTCACTGCCGCCGAACTGGAAGCGGTACTCGATGTCGGCGGTGCGCTTGGAGTAGTGGGAGAGCTTCTCCTGCGGGTGCTCGTACCACCGCATGTTCTCCTCGCGCAGGCCGAGACCGGTGTACCAGTTCCAGCGCTGCTCCATCCAGTACTCCTGCCACTGCTCGTCCTCGCCCGGCTTGACGAAGAACTCCATCTCCATCTGCTCGAACTCGCGGGTGCGGAAGATGAAGTTGCCGGGCGTGATCTCGTTGCGGAAGGACTTGCCCATCTGCGCGATGCCGAAGGGCGGCTTCTTGCGCGAGGTCTGCTGGACCTGGCCGAAGTTGGTGAAGATGCCCTGGGCGGTCTCGGGGCGCAGATAGGCGACCGAGCCGGAGTCCTGGGTGGGGCCGAGGTGGGTGGAGAGCAGGCCGGAGAACTGCTTGGGGTCGGTGAAGGTGCCCTTGTTGCCGCAGTTGGGGCAGTTGATGTCGGCCAGACCGTGCTCGGGGGTGCGGCCGTGCTTGGCCTCGTACGCCTCTTCCAGGTGGTCGGCGCGGTAGCGCTTGTGGCAGGAGGTGCACTCGGTCAGCGGGTCGGAGAAGGTGGCGACGTGGCCGGACGCCTCCCAGACCTCGGGGGCCAGGATCACCGACGAGTCGAGTCCGACGACGTCCTCGCGCGCGGTGACCATGTAGCGCCACCACTGGCGCTTGATGTTCTCCTTCAGCTCGACGCCGAGCGGTCCGTAGTCCCAGGCGGCGCGCTGTCCGCCGTAGATCTCACTACAGGGGTACACGAAGCCACGGCGCTTGCTGAGGCTGACGATGGTGTCGATCTTGTCGGCGGCCACGGTGCTCTCTTCATAGATGACGACTGGTGAACGACGGTCGATGACGACTTACTTACGAACCGCGAATACGGACCTCCCCCGCGCTCGGGGTGCCGATCGGTCCAGGTTACCGGCGCGCGTACCCTCCGGATCAAATCGATGGGGACGGTCCGGGCCGAGCCGGGCTATCGAACAGATTATTGACAATCGTTTCCACTTTTGTTGAAAATGACTGTCATGAACGTACGCCGCCCCATCCGCACCACGGTCCTCGCCGCGGGCCTCGCCCTCGGCCTCGCGGCCACCGCGGCCTGCTCCTCCTCCGACGCCTCCGAGGGCACCACGGACGACGGCAGGCTGAGGGTGACGGCGTCCTTCTATCCGCTCCAGTTCCTGGCGGAGCGCGTCGGCGGGGACCGGGTCGAGGTCACCACCCTGACCAAGCCGGGCGTCGAACCCCATGACCTGGAGCTCACCCCGCGCCAGACCGCGCGGCTGGGCGAGGCGGGGTACGTGCTGTATCTGAAGGGGCTCCAGCCCGCCGTGGACAAGGTGATCGCGCAGGCGGACGTCCCGCACAAGATCGACGCGGCGACCCTGACGACGGCGGCGGACCACACCCCGGCCGCGACCGGTGCGACCGGTACGACCGACTCCGGCGGGCACAAGGCCCACGGCGAGAGCGACCACGACCACGGCGGCACGGACGGTCACGACCACAGCTCCGGTGACAGCCACGCCCCGGGCGACGGCCATGACCACGGCACCGAACCCGCCCAGCCCACCGGACCGGCCAAGGACGACGGCAAGAGCACCGAGAAGAGCCCTGAGAAGGGCCCCGACGGCGATCACGGCCACTCCCATGAGCACGAGTCCGGCACCGACCCCCACATCTGGCTCGACCCGGTGCAGTACGCCGAGGCCGCCCGGGGCGTCGGCGAGACCCTCGCCAAGGCCGACCCCGACCACGCCGCCACCTACCGCGCCAACGCCACCGCCCTGGTCACCGAGTTGAACGCACTCCACGCCCGGTACCAGGAGGGCCTGAAGAACACCACCACCAAGACCTTCATCACCACCCACACCGCCTTCGGCCACCTCGCCGAGCGCTACGGCCTCGACCAGGAGGGCATCACGGGCATCGCGCCGGGCTCCGAGCCCAGCCCCGCCCGGATCAAGGAGCTGCACTCCATCGCCGCGAAGGACAAGGTGACCACCGTCTTCTTCGAGACCCTCGCCAGCGACCGCACCGCGAAGACACTGGCCCAGGACGCCGGACTGAAGACGGACGTCCTCGATCCGCTCGAAGGGATCACCGAGAAGTCCCGGGGCGCGGACTACCTCCAGGTGATGGACGCCAACCTGACCGCGCTCCAGAAGGCGCTGGGAAGCCGCTGATGCCCGCGACATCCGTCATATCCCCCGACCGCGAACCGGTCATCTCGCTGCGCGGAGCCCGCGCCTCCCTGGGCTCCCGGCCCGTGCTGCGCGGGGTCGACCTCCAGGTGTACGAGGGCGAGGTCGTCGCCCTGCTCGGCGCCAACGGCTCCGGCAAGTCCACCGCCGTACGCTCCGTGATCGGCCGGGTGCCCCTCACCGAGGGCACGGTCGAGCTCTTCGGCACCGAGCTGCGCCGCTTCCGCGCCTGGTCCCGTGTCGGGTACGTGCCCCAGCGCACCACCGCGGCCAGCGGGGTCCCGGCGACCGTGCGCGAGGTCGTCACCTCGGGACGGCTCTCCCGTACCCGGCTGGGACGGCTGGGCAAGGCCGACCGCGCCGCCGTCGACCGGGCCATCGCCCTGGTGGGCCTGGCCGACCGGGCCCAGGACTCGGTGAGCGCGCTCTCCGGCGGCCAGCACCAGCGGGTGCTGATCGCGCGGGCGCTGGCCGCCGAACCCCGGCTGCTGATCATGGACGAGCCGATGGCGGGCGTCGATCTGGCCAGCCAGGAGGTGCTCGCCACCACCCTGCGTGACCAGGTGGCGGCCGGGACGACAGTGCTGCTCGTCCTCCATGAGCTGGGACCCCTGGAACCGCTGATCGACCGCGCGGTCGTCCTCCGGGACGGCTGTGTGGTGCATGACGGGCCGCCGCCGAAGGCTGTCGGCCAGCACGCGCTGCCCGGCCATGACCACGTCCACCCCCACGCGGCCGACGAGCCGCTCCACACCGGACTGCTGAGCTGACCATGGAAATCCTCGAGACCGCCTTCATGCAGCGCGCGCTGCTCGCGGCCCTGCTGGTCGGGCTCACCGCCCCCGCGATCGGTGTCTACCTCGTCCAGCGCCGCCAGGCGCTGATGGGCGACGGCATCGGCCATGTCGCGATGACCGGTGTGGGCCTCGGCTTCCTGCTCTCCACCAGCCCGCTGTGGACGGCGGCGCTGGTCTCCGTGCTCGGCGCGGTGCTGATGGAGCTGATCAGGACGTACGGGAAGGCACGCGGCGACATCGCGCTCGCCATGCTCTTCTACGGCGGCATGGCGGGCGGCGTCCTGCTGATCAACGTCTCCGACACCGGCTCCACCGCCGACCTCGGCTCCTATCTCTTCGGCTCCCTCTCCACCGTCTCCGACGCCGATCTGACCGCCATCGCGGTCCTGGCCGCCTTCGTCCTGCTGGTCTCGGTGGGGCTGCGGCGCCAGCTCTTCGCCGTCAGCCAGGACGAGGAGTTCGCCCGGGTCACCGGGCTGCCGGTGCGGGCGCTCAACCTCCTGATCGCGGTCACCGCCGCCGTGACCGTCTCGGTCGCCATGCGGGTGGTGGGCCTGCTGCTGGTCAGCGCGCTGATGGTGGTGCCCGTGGTGGCGGCGCAGCAGCTCACCCGCTCGTTCAAGGCGACCTTCGCGCTCGCGGTCGGCATCGGGGTGAGCGTGGCGCTGGCGGGCACGACGACCTCGTACTACCAGGACGTGCCCCCGGGCGCGACGATCGTCCTCCTCGCGATCGGCGTCTTCGTCCTCCTGACGGCGCTCGCGGGCCCCCTGGCCCGGCGCCGCGCCCGGGCCGGCGTACGGGAAGGAGCCGGGGCGGACACCGCGCCCGAGTGCACCGCCGAGCTGCCCCTCACGCGCCGCCCGGCGGAGGACGTCAGGCTCTGAACGCCGAGCCTGGCAGAATTGGCCTCGAACGCGTTTTTCCTGAGTCGAGGCGAGGAGGCACCCGTGGTGACGGCGCCCAGCGGCGGTAACACCGCTCCCGTACGAGGCCGGTCGACGCGGCAGCGCGCCGCGGTGGCCGCGGCGCTCGACGAGGTGGACGAGTTCCGCAGCGCGCAGGAGCTGCACGACCTGCTGAAGCACCAAGGCGCCTCGGTCGGTCTGACGACGGTCTACCGCACCCTCCAGTCCCTCGCCGACGCCGGAGAGGTCGACGTGCTGCGCACCAGCGACGGCGAGTCGGTCTACCGGCGCTGCTCGACCGATGACCACCACCACCATCTGGTCTGCCGTATGTGCGGCAAGGCGGTGGAGGTGGAGGGCCCGGCGGTGGAGACCTGGGCGGAGTCGGTCGCCGCCCAGCACGGCTTCGTGAACGTGGCCCACACGGTGGAGATCTTCGGCACCTGCGCGGAGTGCGCCGCCTCCTGACCCGCGGACCCCGCCTCTCCGCGAGGCGGCGCGGCGCACGCCCCTACGCACCGCGCCAGAAGCCCGGGTCCCACGACCCGGGCTCCGCTGTCGGTCCCCAGACCTGGTGGTTCCTAGACCTGGTTGGGGATGGCGCCACCGAACCGGCGGTCGCGCTTGGCGTACTCCAGGCAGGCCCGCCACAGATCCCGGCGGTCGAAGTCCGGCCAGAGCACGTCCTGGAAGACCATCTCCGCGTAGCTGCTCTGCCAGATCAGGAAGTTCGACGTCCGCTGCTCCCCGCTGGGCCGCAGGAAGAGGTCGACGTCCGGCATATCGGGGTAGTAGAGGTACTTCTGGAAGGTCTTCTCATTGACCTTCCCCGGATCCAGCAGCCCGGCGGCCACATCGCGGGCGATCCGCTGCGCCGCGTCCGCGACCTCCGCCCGGCCCCCGTAGTTCACACAGAAGTACAGGGTCATCGCGTCGTTCCGCTGGGTCTGCTCCTGGGCGATCTGAAGCTCCTGGACGACCGACTTCCACATCTTGGGCATCCGGCCGACCCAGCGGATCCGGATCCCCAGCTCGTCCATCTCGTCCCGGCGCCGCCGGATGACATCGCGGTTGAAGTTCATCAGGAAGCGGACCTCGTCGGGCGAACGCTTCCAGTTCTCGGTGGAGAAGGCGTAGAGGGAGAGGTTCTTGACGCCCATCTCCAGGCAGCCCTTGAGGACGTCGAGCACGACGGCCTCACCGACCTTGTGCCCTTCGGTGCGCGGCAGACCGCGCTCCTTGGCCCATCGGCCGTTGCCGTCCATGACGCATGCCACATGGCGGGGAACGAGCTCCTGGGGAATCCGGGGGGGTGTCGCACCGGAGGGGTGGGGCTCGGGGGTCTTGTACTCACGGCGGTTCCGGCTCAGGATTCCGCGTCGTACCATGCGGCTCACAACTCCTCTTTCGTACTACTTCGCACTACCCAGTGCTACTCAGTGCTGATCAGTGCTGCTTCGCTACTTCTCGGCGCCTACTTCTCGACGTATCGGAGCGAGCGCAGACCGCGCTCCAGGTGCCAGTGCAGATAGGCGGAGACCAGCCCGCTGCCCTCGCGCACATACCGGGGCTCACATCCGTCGGCCGTGGGCCAGTCGCCCGTCAGCAGGGCGCTGAGCAGGCCGATCGCCTCGGGTGAGGGGACGACGCTCCCGGGGACCCGGCAGTCGCCGCATATGACGCCGCCGGCGGCCACGGAGAAGAAGCGGTTGGGGCCGCTCAGGCCGCAGCGGGCGCAGTCGTCGAAGCTCGGCGCGTAGCCGTTGACCGCGAGGGAGCGCAGCAGGAAGGCGTCGAGGATCAGATGGGGCGCGTGCTCCCCGGACGCCAGCGACCGCAGCCCGCCCACCAGGAGGAGATACTGCTGGACGGCGGGCTCGCCCTCGTGGTCGGTGAAGCGTTCGGCGGTCTCCAGCATCGCGGTGCCCGCCGTGTACCGGGCGTAGTCGCTGACGATCCCGCCGCCGTAGGGCGCGATGGTCTCGCTCTGGGTGCACAGCGGCAGCCCGCGCCCGATCAGCTCGCTCCCGCGCGCGAAGAACTGCACATCGACATGGGAGAAGGGCTCCAGCCGCGCCCCGAACTTCGACTTCGTCCGCCGCACGCCCCGCGCGACCGCGCGCACCCGTCCGTGACCACGGGTGAGCAGCGTGATGATGCGGTCCGCCTCGCCCAGCTTCTGGGTGCGCAGCACGACGCCGTCGTCACGGAACAAGCTCATGGCCTCATTGTCCCGTACGTACGAGGAGGCTCCGCACACCAGCACGCCCACCCGGCGCGCGCGTGGCGGGCCGGGCGCGGCGTCGCTTCCAGGGCATGCGACGGCGCGCCATGGAGGAGCCCGGAACGGCGGTACCGTACGGGGCCATCGCGCCCGCACCGCCGGAGGAGTCCGTGAGCGCACCGCCCGAGAACCCGTACGGACCGCTGGTCCCCCTGCCCGAGCTGACCCCGGAGGGCCTGCGCACGGCCGTGGCGCGCATCGCTCCCGGCCAGGTTCCGGCGCTCACCCAGCACCTGTTCGAGGCGGCGACCAACGCCCAGCGGATCGGGAGCCTGGCTCCTCTGCGGACGTTCGTCCACGCGTGGGCGGTCTTCGTCGCCGTCCAGCGGCACCCGGAGCGCGCGGCTCGTCCGCGGGCGCTGGAAGACCTGGTAACGGCGGGCGAGAAAGACCCTGGTGAGGCCATCGCCGAGATCATCCGGATCCGCGCGACGGCCGAGCGGGAGACCGGGCTGTGCGGAGTGAGGGTCCCTCGTGCTGTGGAGTGAGGGTCCCTAGCTCTGCGGATGGGTCCCCGGGACGATCAGGCCCGACTCATAGGCGATGATCACCAGCTGGGCGCGGTCGCGGACGCGGAGCTTGCCCATCATCCGGCTGACGTGGGTCTTCGCCGTCAGGGGTGACAGTCCGAGGGAGTCGGCGATCTCGGTGTTGTTGAGGCCGCGCGCCACCAGGGTGAGCACCTGGCGCTCGCGTTCGGTGAGGCCGGACGGGCCGAAGGCGTCGGGCAGCTCCGGGGTCTGGGGGGTGCTGAGCACCCGGGCGATCAGACGGGCGGTGGGGCCCGGCGAGAGCAGGGACTCGCCCGAGGCGACCGTGCGGATCGCGTCCAGGAGTTCGGCGGGGCGGATGTCCTTCACCAGGAACCCGGACGCGCCCGCGCGCAGCGCCGCGATGACGTCCTCGTCGGTGTCGTAGGTCGTGAGCGCGAGCACCCGGACGCCCGAGAGCGCCGGGTCGGCGGCGATACGGCGGGTGGCCTCCACCCCGTCGAGGACGGGCATCCGCAGATCCATGACGACGACATGGGGATCGGTGGCGCGGGCGAGGTCGATGGCCTCGGCCCCGTCGGCGGCCTGACCGGTGACCCGCATGTCCGGGGCGGACTCGACGAGCATGGCGAAGGAGGCGCGGACGAGGAGCTGGTCGTCCGCGAGGAGGACCCTGATGGGGGTGTCGGTCGGCGACATGCGGCTCAGCGTAGGCGAGCGGGGGTGACGGCCGGGCCGCAAGGGGCGGACCGGGTGGGGCCGTTGGGCCCGCGCCGCCCTGGTCCACACGTCACGGGGAAGCCTCCTCCCGGGGTGTCCGCGCCGGAAGCACCGCCGCCACGGTGAAGCCGCCCGCGTCGCGCGGGCCCGCCGTGACCGTGCCGCCGACGCTGCGGGCGCGCTCGCGCATACCGAGGAGGCCGTAGCCGGAGCCGGTGACGCCCGTGGGGGTGCCGCTGTCGTCGTTGGTGACGGTCACATGGAGGGCCGGGCCCTCCCGTATGACGTCGACGGTGATCCGGGTGCCGTGGCCGCCGTGGCGGACGGCGTTGGTGAGCGCCTCCTGGACGATGCGGTAGGTCGCGGCGGTCACGGCCGGGGGCAGCGGCTCCGCTCCGGGGCGCAGGGTCAGGGTGCCGTGGGCGGTGCGGACCAGTTCGGGGAGGGCGGCGAGGTCCGGCAGCGGGCCGTCCTCCGAAGCGTCCGTGCGCAGCACGGACAGGGTGGTGCGCAGTTCTCCGCGTGCCGTGCGGCAGGTCTCGGCGATCTCGTCGAGCGCGGCGGCGACGGCGGCCCGGTCGAGCTTGTCCGGGTCGACGGTCAGGATGTGGGAGGCGACCGCCGTGCGCACGCCGATCAGGGTGATGGAGTGGGCCAGCAGATCGTGGAGGTCGCGGGCGATGCGCAGCCGTTCCTCGGCGACCCGGCGGCCCGCCTCCTCCTCACGGGTGCGTTCGGCGTGTTCGGCGCGGGCCACGACGGAGGCGATGTAGCGGCGGTAGATGCGGACGTCGACGCCGATGAAGAGGACCATCAGGATCCAGCCGGAGACCCGCAGCAGCTGGAGTCCCTGGTCGGGGTCGCCCCCGATCATGATCGACAGCACCAGGACGACGACACCACAGCCGACGAGGACGGTGTGCCGGGGGCGCGAGGTGGCGGCCACGGTGTAGAGGGCGAGCAGGGTCGGGGGGATCGGCCCGGTGTGGGTGTAGTCCATCGCGTGGTACGGGAGGGTGCACAGGATCACGGCCGCCAGCACCAGGAGGGGGCGGGAGCGGCGCCAGGGCAGCACGGCGCACGCGGCGAACAGCAGCGGCCAGCCGATCGCGTCGGGGGCGCGGCCGTTGCCGGAGCAGTGGGCGATGAGCACGGAGAGGGCCGCCACCAGGACGGCGCCGACGGTGTCGTTGCGCAGCCGGTGCGGAGCGGTGAGCGGATCGCGGCTGACGGCGGTCAGGACGCGCTCGCCCAGTCGGGGCCGGGTGGGGGGCGGTGTGGTCTCCATGCCGTGATCCTGCCGGGAACGGGCTCCCGCCGGGTGGCGGTCGGCGGCACCGGGCGCGGCGACGGCGGGAGCGGTCGGTACGGGAGCGGGCTGATCGGGTCGGTACGGAAGCGGTCGTACGGGAGCGGTCGGTACGGGAGCGAGGCTGATCGGGTCGGTACGGGACCAGTCAGCGCAGGTGCCGGACTGGCCCCGCCCGCACGGAAACGGCCCGTACCGAAGCGGGCGCGGCGACCGGTTGGCGTGGGAGCGGGGACCACCCCTCTCGCACGGAGGTTGCGAGAGGGGTGGTGCGGCACCGCGCGCGGGGGGGGTGCGGCGGCGCCGGTCATCAGGCGCGCGACGGTTCCCGCTCCGAGGGCGCGCGGCCGGTGTCGGGGTCGAGGGCGGTGGCGGAGTCACCAGGGGGGCCCTCACCGCTCCCGCGCCGGAAGAGCGCTCCCGGCCACCACATCCAGCGGCCCAGCAGCAGGCTCGCCGAGGTCACCAGGTAGGTCCGCACCAGGAAGGTGTCGAGCAGCACCCCCACCGCCACCACGAAGCCCAGTTCCATCAGCGGCACCAGCGGCAGGGCCATCAGCACGGCGAAGGTGGCCGCCAGGACGACGCCCGCCGAGGCGATCACCCCTCCGGTGGTGCGCAGGGCGGTGAGGGCGGCGGTGGCGGGGTCGGCCCCGGCGAGGGCCTCCTCGCGCATCCGGTGCATCAGGAAGATGCCGTAGTCGACGCCCAGGGCGACGAGGAAGACGAAGGAGAAGAGCGCGAGTGTCGAGTCGGTGCCCTGGAAGCCGAAGAGCGGTTCGAAGACCAGTCCGCCGATGCCCATGGTCGCCGCCCAGACGGCGACCATGGCGACCGTCAGCGCGACCGCGGCGACGACGCTGCGCAGCAGGGCCATGAGGATCAGCAGGACGGCGCCGAGGACGAGCGGGATGACGACCTTGCGGTCGGAGGAGTTGGTGTTCTCCAGGTCGAGTTGCTGGGCGCTGGGGCCGCCGACGTAGGAGCCGTCGAGGTCGGCGCGGAGCTTCTCGATGGTGGCGGTCTCGGCCGCCGACTCGGGGGTGTCCCTGGGGAAGACGAGGACCTCGGTCCAGCCGTCGGCGGAGCGTCCTCGTTCGGCGGACGCGACGCCCTGGGTGGCGCGCGCGGTCGTCAGCGTCTTCTCGGCGCGTTCGGTGGGGGTGGCGATGAGCACGGGCTGGCTGGAGCGTTCCGGGAAGGCGTCCGCGAGGGTCAGGGAGGCGGACACCGACTCCGGGCGCTTCGAGAAGGAGTCCTCCTGCTTGAGCGCCCCGGGGGCCTTGAGGGCGCCCAGCGAGAGCGCCCCGAGCGCGATCACCCCGCACAGCAGGACGGCGACCGGGCGGCGTGCGGCGGAGCTGCCCATCCGGGAGAAGACCGAGGGGCGCTTGGTGGACTCGCTTCCGTACACGGGGATCAGCGGCCAGAAGATGCGGCGGCCGAACAGCACCAGCAGCGCGGGCAGCAGCGTCATCATGGCGGCGAGCGCGACGACCACCCCGACCGCGCCGACGGGTCCGAGTCCGCGCGCGCTGTTGAGGTCGGCGGCGAGCAGACAGAGCAGTCCGGCGGCCACGGTGCCGCAGGAGGCGAGGATCGCGGGTCCGCAGCCGCGCAGCCCGGCGGCCATCGCCGTGTACGGGGACTCGTGGCGGCGCAGTTCCTCCCGGTAGCGCGCGACCAGGAGCAGCGCGTAGTCGGTGCCCGCGCCGAAGACGAGCACCGTCATCACGCCCGCGCTCTGGCTGGTGACGGTGAGGTCGAAGCCCTGGACGAGGCCGTAGACCACCGCGCGGGTGGCGAGGGCGGCGACACCGACGACGAGCAGGGGCAGCAGCCACAGGAGCGGGCTGCGGTAGGTGACGACCAGGAGCACGGCGACGACGGCGACGGTCGCGATCATCAGGGTGCCGTCGATGGTCTCGAAGACGGCCTCCATGTCGCTCTGGACGGCACTGGGGCCGCCGACCTCGACCGTCAGTCCGCCGCCGCCCTCGACCCGCTCCCGGATGTCCTCGACGAAGGCGGTCCTGGCCTCGTCATCGGCGGGGACGGTGGTGGAGAGCGGCACCATCAGGGTCGTGCCGTCCTGGGAGGGGACCGCGCGGGGGGCGGGGGTGAGCTGGTGGGCGGTGGCGATGGCGTCGGTCTGCCGGGTGACGGCGGCCCGGTCGGCGGCGGTGAGCCCGCTCTCGCGTGCGTAGACGAGGACGACCTCGGTGCTCTCGCCGCCGGGGAGCCGCTGCTCGATGGTGGCGGCCTGGGTGGAGTCGGCGCTCGCGGGGAGGTAGTCGACGACGTTGTCCCGCTGGACGTCGCCGAGCTTGCCCGCGAAGGGCACGGACAGGGCGATGGCGACGGCCCAGAAGAGCAGAACGGTCCAGGGAACGGCGCGCGTTCGCCGACTGACGGAACCCATGGGTGCTTCCCTCCGTGGTGTGTGTGGGACCAGCGTTCCGCGCCGGGGGCGCGCGTTCGTCGGGCCCGGGACGGAGATCGGGGGTACCTCGCCGGGACTCCGGAGGGCGCGATTACTCCCCCGGGAGTAGTCGGTGAAGGGTTTCAGACACCCAGAACAGCAGGACGAATCGCGCGTACCGCCCGGAGCGTCCCGGCGAGCGGAGGCGGACAGTCGACTTCCGCGCTCACATCTGCCGCCGTGACACAGGCTTTCCGGCCCGCGTGGCCCGACCCCGCCCTCACCCGGGGAGCTTTGCGGCGCACTCCCCGGTCCCGGCGTAGCGGAATCCCCTCCACCGCTCTCGCCGGGTTCCCGGGAGAACCTCTGGAGATCTCCTGGAGGATGGATCCACGCGTACGGTACGTCCGTTGTGAGCGGCGGTTAAAGCGATAAGAAACCGCCGGTTGTGCGCCCGGGGGCGCGCCACGGACCGGGCCGCGCCCCGCTTTTGCCCGGAACCTGGCCGAAACCACGGGCCCCACGGGCGGCCGATCCCACAAGTCCGGCTGTCTCACTTCCGCCCCAGCGGCGAACGGCGGGCCCGAGGGCCATGATCCGGCCACGCGCCAGCGGCACATGCCAGACGCGCGTAGAGCGTCCGAAAGGCGAACTTGTCGCTGTGCCGGGCGAGCCGCAGGATCCCTATCACGTGCTCTGACAGGCTCATGACTGCCCACGTCATGGGGGTTGTCAGGGCGCGGACCGTTGAACGGCCGGCCGGTAGAACGGCTGACGGGCGGAGTGAGCCGGTGGACCCCATGGCTCGATCGTCCGGCGGGTGGATCGACCGGATCGACCGAAGGGCGGGATGGCTGGGTGGCTGGATGTCCGGGGAATGAGGAGGTCCGCGGACCGGAGGGACAGTGGCGTGAAGACCGGGGGTCACCAGGTCGGACGACCGGGTGATCCGATGGCCGAACGACCGCCTGTCCCCCGGTGGACGGGCCCTCCGCTGAACCGGCGGTCCGCCGGCACGCCCCGGCGGTCGCGGGGTCGATCCTGACCCGGCACCGCCCGCGACACCCGCCACACCACCGGGGCGCCACCGGACCGGGCAGCCAGCCCGGCGGTCGCGCGTCAAACGTTTCACTCGTACGCCGACGCATGTCGAAACGTTTCACCGCACCAAGCGCACCGGCTCACCCCGGCCCGGCCGAACACCCGGGAGCGCCGCCACGGGCGGCTCACTCCGCTCCCGTACATACGGCCGGGCCCGCACAGGTACAGCGCCACACGCACCACCGCACCTCACGTACAGCGCACCATGCGCGGCGCCGCACGCGCGGCACCGCTCCCCGGCCCGTCCACCGCACGGGTCAAGGATTTCTCCGGGAGGACATACGTGAAGATCAAGCGCCTTTTGGCAGGGCAGGCGAAGCTCGTGGCCGTCGCGGCCAGCCTGGCGACCGCGGCCGTGGTCGCGGCCCCGACCGCGTCCGCCGCATCGACCCCCACCGCCACCCAGCTCTCCAAGGCGAGCAGCGCCGTCCTGAAGGCCGATGTCGGCGGTACCGCCTGGTACACCGACGCGGCGCGGGGCAAGGTCGTCGTGCAGGCCGACTCCACGGTGACGGCCGCGGAGATCGCGCAGATCAAGAGAGACGGCGGCGCGTCCGTCGAGATCAAGCGGACCGCGGGCAAGTTCAAGCCGATGATCGCGGGCGGCGAGGCCATCTACGGCGGCGGCTCACGCTGTTCGCTCGGCTTCAACGTCAGCAACGGGCGGGCGAACTACGCCCTCACCGCCGGGCACTGCACCAACCTCGGCTCCCCGTGGAGCATCGGACCGGTCGCGGCCTCCAGCTTCGCGGTGAACGACTTCGGTGTCCTCTACCACAACAACCAGGCCGCGGCCGACGGCCGGGTCTACCTCTACAACGGCACCTACCGTGACATCACCGGCCAGGGCGCGCCCTTCGTGGGCCAGCGCATCGAGCGCAGCGGCTCCACGACCGGCTACCGGACCGGTTCGGTGCTCAGCACCAACGCGACGGTGAACTACGGCGGCGGGCTGGTCGTGTACGACACCATCCAGACCAACGCCTGCGCCCAGCCGGGCGACAGCGGCGGCCCGCTCTTCGCGGGCAACGCGGCCCTCGGTCTGCTCTCCGGCGGCAGCGGCAACTGCTCCGTCGGCGGCATCACCTTCTACCAGAAGTCGGCCGAGCCGAACAGCATCTACGGGCTCTACTACCTGTAGGCACCACCGCTCCACCCGCACACCCCACAGCCGGTGGGCCCCCGGGCCCACCGGCTCCTCCTTGTCCGCCGGTGTCCGCCCCGGCATCCGCTCCAGGGCCGCTCACGCAGGAGTGCGGGCGATCTCAGGGAGAGGGCGTACGGGCGGTGGACAGCAGCCGGGCGGTGTCCTCGGGCGGCAGCCGCAGCGCCGTGCCCACCGTCACCAGCACCTCGCGCTCGGCCGCGCTGTAGGGCCCGTCCGCCAGCGCGATCCGCGCACCCTGGAGCAGGATCGACTCCCGCCCCGCCGCCGCCAGATGCGGCGCCAGCGGCTCCAGGGCCTCGTGCAGCTCGATGGCGAGCGCCGCGCCGTAGGGCCCGGTGTCCGTCACGAAGCGTCCGGTGTCCGCCGCCAGGGCCTCGATCAGGGCCGTGAGCTGGTCCTCCGTACAGTCGTGCAGTCCGGCGGCGCGGACGGTGGCGACGGCGGTCTCCCGGACCGTACGGGAGGAGGTGCCCCCGGAGGCGAGGACCGCGAGGGCCACGGTATGGACGGCGTCGCGGAGCATCGCGGAGAAACGGGCGGTCGTCGGATGGTCCAGGGCGTCCATGCCGAAGTGGGTCTGGCACATGGCGCATTCGATGACGGGCCCGGCCACACCGCGCGGCATCAGCGGAACGCCCAGCAGGGTGAAGCGGCGGCGGCCCGTGCGCCGCCGGTAGTTGCGGTCGCCTCCGCACTCGGGGCAGAAGAAATCTCCATCCCCTACGGTGTTCCATGAGGTGTGCACGCCGCAGATCAGCAGCTTTCGGCCAAACGATCCACGGTCCGCCCGCACCTCGCACCTCCGTAACGCTCCGGCAACGTCGCCGCGTTGACGTGATGTTAGCCACAGGTGAGCCAGGGCGTCAGCACCCCCGGCCGAGGTAGGGCGGTACATGGCCGATTCCCCGCCCCGTCCCGCGGGCCCGGAGAACGCCGTGGCCCCGGCCCGTCCACCAGGGACGGACCGGGGCCACGCGGGTCGGAAGGAGACCCGGATCAGCGAGCCGCGCGGTTGACGGCCGAGACGACCGCCTTCAGCGACGCCCGGGTCGTGTTGGCGTCGATACCGATGCCCCACAGCACCTTGCCGTCGATGGCGCACTCGATGTAGGACGCGGCCTGCGCGGACGCCCCCTCGCTCATGGTGTGCTCGGTGTAGTCGAGCAGCCGGACGTCAACCCCCACGGCGTTGAGCGCCGCGAAGAAGGCCGAGATCGGACCGTTCCCCTCGCCCGCCAGCACGGTCTCGGCACCGTCGACGACCGCCTCGACGGAGAGCCGGTCCAGTCCGTCGCTCTGGCTCGTGGTCTGTCCGGAACGCAGTTGGATCCGGCCCCACGGGTTCTCCGGATTCGGCAGATACTCGTCCCGGAACACGGACCAGATGTCCGCCGGGGTGACCTCGCCGCCCTCGCTGTCGGTCTTGGCCTGGATGATCCGGGAGAACTCGATCTGCATCCGGCGCGGCAGGTCCAGCTTGTGGTCGTTCTTCAGCACATAGGCGATACCGCCCTTGCCGGACTGCGAGTTGACCCGGATGACCGCCTCGTAGGAGCGGCCCACGTCCTTGGGGTCGATCGGCAGATAGGGCACGGCCCACTCGATCTCGTCGACCGTCTTCCCGGCGGCCTCCGCGTCGGCGGCCATCGCGTCGAAGCCCTTCTTGATGGCGTCCTGGTGGGAGCCGGAGAAGGCGGTGTAGACGAGGTCGCCCGCGTAGGGGTGGCGCGGGTGGATCTCCATCTGGTTGCAGTACTCGCTGGTACGACGGATCTCGTCGATCTGCGAGAAGTCGATCTGCGGGTCGACGCCCTGGGAGAAGAGGTTCATGCCCAGCGTCACCAGGTCGACGTTGCCGGTGCGCTCACCCTGCCCGAACAGACAGCCCTCGATCCGGTCGGCGCCCGCCATGACCGCCAGCTCGGCGGCGGCGACGGCGGTGCCCCGGTCGTTGTGGGGGTGGACGGAGAGGCAGACGTACTCCCGGCGGGAGAGGTGGCGGCTCATCCACTCGAACCGGTCCGCGTGGGTGGAGGGGGTGGAGCGCTCCACGGTGGCGGGCAGGTTCAGGATGATCTCCCGCCCCTCCTCCGGCTGCCAGACGTCCATGACGCCCTCGCAGACCTCCAGCGCGAAGTCCAGCTCGGTGTCGGTGAAGATCTCGGGGCTGTACTGGTAGCCGAAGACGGTCTCGGGCCCCAGCAGCTTCTCCGCGTACTCCATCACCAGCCGGGTGCCGTCCACGGCGATCTGCCGGACCTGGTCCCTGCTGCCCCGGAAGACGACCCGGCGGAAGACGGGCGCGGTGGCGTTGTACAGGTGCACGGTGGCCCGGTGGGCGCCGCGCAGGGATTCCACGGTCCGCTCGATCAGTTCCTCGCGGGCCTGGGTGAGGACGGAGATCGTCACGTCCTCGGGGATCGCGCCGTCCTCGATGATCGAGCGGACGAACGCGAAGTCGGTCTCACCGGAGGAGGGGAAGCCGACCTCGATCTCCTTGTAGCCCATCCGGACCAGCAGATCGAACATCTCGCGCTTGCGGGCGGGCGACATCGGGTCGATCAGCGCCTGGTTGCCGTCGCGCAGATCGGTGGAGAGCCAGCGGGGGGCCTTGGTGATCCGGTTCTGCGGCCAGGTGCGGTCGGGCAGGTCGACGGCCTCGTACGGGCCGTACTTGTGAATCGCCATCCCGGACGGGCCCTGGGTGTGGGTCGCGTTGGTGATCGGGGTGGGGCGTCCTACGGACGGATGCGTCATGACGCGGGGCTCCTCGGATCCAGATGGAGGACGGCCGACGGTTCGAGCAGCACCGGATCCCGCGGGGAGGGAGTCGGCCTACGACTACAGGCCCTCACCGCGGCGGCTAAGGAGAAGCAGCCCGAAACGCATGATGCGAGGCAGCTTAACCGAGCCATCCGCGCCCGGCGGTCCCGTATCACTATGCGGACCCCTCGATCGCCATCCCGGCGGCCACCCCGTGCGCCACCCCCACCACACCCGGCACGGGAGCAGGTCGGACGATGTCACTCGAAATCGCTCATCCTGGTTGCGAGTAGTGACAGAACAGTGACTCGCTGCCACATTTCCGAGTATGGCTCTCATCCACCCCACCTTCTGCACCATCGTCCCGCCCCACGTCCTCGACAAGCTCGCCCGCGCCGGTGACCCCGTCGTCGCCGACCCCGCCCGCAGCACCCTCCAGCAGGACGCGGCGCTGCGCACCCAGCGGCGGCTCAACACGGTCGCCGGGCTGCTCGCCGCCGCCCCGGCCCCGGCTCCGGCCCCGGCCCCCACCGGACGGCCGCACCGGACCATCCACGACTGCGAGCACACCAAGAACCTGCCCGGCCGCAAGGTGCGCTCCGAAGGCGAGGCGCCGGGCCGGGACGCCACCGTCAACCGGGTGTACGCGGGCCTCGGCGCCACCTTCGAGCTGCTGCTCTCCTCGTACGGCCGGGACTCCCTCGACGGCGCCGGACTGCCGCTGGTCGCCAGCGTCCACTACAGCCGCAAGTACGCGAACGCCTTCTGGGACGGCGAGCAGATGGTCTTCGGCGACGGTGACGGCGAGATCTTCCTCGACTTCTCGATCCCGGTCGACGTCATCGCCCACGAGCTGGCGCACGGCCTCACCCAGTACACCGCCAACCTGGACTACTTCGCCCAGTCCGGCGCGCTCAACGAGTCCGTCTCCGACGTCTTCGGCTCGCTGGTGAAGCAGTACACCCTGGACCAGACCGCCGACCAGGCCGACTGGCTGATCGGCGCGGGACTGCTGGCGCCCCGGGTCACCGGGGTCGCGCTGCGCTCCCTGAAGGAGCCGGGCACCGCCTACGACGACGATGTCCTCGGCAAGGACCCCCAGCCGGGCTCGATGGACGACTACGTCCACACCGGCCGGGACAACGGCGGTGTCCACATCAACTCCGGCATCCCCAACCGCGCCTTCTACCTGCTCGCCACCGAGCTCGGCGGCAAGTCGTGGGAGCGCGCCGGACAGATCTGGTACGACACCCTGACCGGCGGCGAACTCGACCCCGACGCCCAGTTCGCCGACTTCGCCCGGCTGACGGTGGCCGCCGCGCACACCCGCTACGGGGAGGGCGCCGAGCGCCAGGCGGTCCAGAAGGCATGGGCCCAGGTCGGGGTCCCCTCCGACTGACGCGGGCTGGCCGGGGCGGGACCCACGGGAACGTCAGCCCCCGCCCGCCCCCCGGTTTCGCCACGGCCGGGCGGCACCAGGGCGTGTCTGGTGGATCTTGCTGGGCTCGCGTGCCCTGGCACCACGCCTCGCCGCGTTGTCGTCAGTCGCCAATGGCCCCCTGTGCCCTTCGGGCACGGGAGGTACCCCCACCGCAGTGACTCCCTCCTCCGCCTTGCGATCCACGGCACCAGACCCCGCTCCCTGACCCAGCCTGATCCACCAGACACGCCCTAGAACGGAACCCATGCGCATCCAGGTACGACGCACCGGCGGCTTCGCCGGGATCGAACGGTTCGCCGAGGTGGAGACCTCGGCGCGGTCCGACACGGACACATGGCGGGAACTCGCCGAGCGGGCTCTGGCGGAGGGGAGGGAGACACGGCCGGTGGGCGTGCCGGACGGGTTCGCCTACGAGATCACCGTGGACGGGCGGACGGTGTACTGCGCCGACCCCCGGCTGACCGCGTCCCAGAGCGAACTGATCACCCGGGTGTGGAAGGACGGCGCCTGAGGGGAGGCGGACGAGCCGCCCGGCGCCCGGGCGGCGCCCGCGCGGGCGGCCCGGCACACCACGGGCGCCCCGGACCGGTCGGGAACCCGGGCGCCACGGGCGGAGCGGGCGGCGGCCCGGCCAGGACGGGCCCGCCGGGTCAGCGGCCCGGGCACCATCGGACCGGCCGGCTCAGAAGCCCAGGCGCCGCAGCTGCTTGGGGTCCCGCTGCCAGTCCTTGGCGACCTTGACATGCAGATCCAGATAGACCGGCGTGCCCAGCAGGGCCTCGATCTGCTGCCGGGACTTGATGCCGACCTCCTTCAGGCGCTTGCCCTTGGGGCCGATGATGATCCCCTTCTGGCTGGGGCGCTCGATGAAGACATTGGCGTGGATGTCGAGCAGCGGCCGGTCGGCGGGGCGGTCCTCGCGCGGCAGCATCTCCTCCACGACGACGGCGATGGAGTGCGGCAGCTCGTCCCGGACGCCCTCCAGCGCGGCCTCGCGGATCAGCTCGGCCACCATGACCTGCTCCGGCTCGTCGGTGAGGTCGCCCTCCGGGTAGAGCGCGGGGCCCTCCGGCAGCAGCGGCACCAGCAGATCGGCCAGCAGGCCCACCTGCTGGTCGCCCACCACCGAGACGGGCACGATCTCGGCCCACTCGAAGCCGAGCTCCTCGCCGAGCCGGGCCACGGCGAGCAGCTGCTCGGCCAGGGTCTTGGAGTCCACCAGGTCGGTCTTGGTGATGATGGCGACCTTCGGGGTCTTCTTGATCCCCGCCAGTTCCTTGACGATGAAGCGGTCACCGGGGCCGAGCTTCTGGTCCGCGGGCAGACAGAAGCCGATGACGTCGACCTCGGCCCAGGTGGTGCGGACCACGTCGTTGAGCCGCTCGCCGAGCAGGGTGCGCGGCTTGTGCAGACCGGGGGTGTCGACCAGGATCAGCTGGGCCTCGGGCCGGTGGACGATGCCCCGCACGGTGTGCCGGGTGGTCTGTGGCCGGTTGGAGGTGATGGCCACCTTCTGGCCGACCAGAGCGTTCGTGAGGGTGGACTTGCCCGCGTTGGGGCGGCCGACGAAGCAGGCGAAGCCCGCCCGGTGCGGGGCGGGCTCGGCGGAGGGGGTGCGAACGCTCATGCCGCCCATTGTCGCCGATGTGGGGCGCCCCGGGGCACACGAGGGTCGCGAAGGTCCCTCCCGTACGCCCTCGGCTCTCGTCCGGGGCGCTCAGCGGGGGCGGTCCTGGCGGGTGCGCCGCCACAGCCACAGCGCTCCGACCAGGGCCGCGAGCAGGGCCAAGGGGAGCCAGGGCAGGGCGAGGAAGGGCACCCGAGCCGACTCGCGGACCTCCCGGGCGGTGGCCGTGAGCCGGATCTCACCCCGGTCGAGCTGCGGGGAGCCGGGCCACCGCGCGGTGAGCCGGATCCGCTGGCGCGGCAGCAGTTCGGCGGGGACACCGCTGAGGGTGCGGCGCAGCAGGGTGCGGCCGAAGAGCCCTTCGGCGGTGAGGGCGACCTCGGGGCTGAGGGTGACATTGCCCCGGTTGTGGAGGGTGTAGCCGATCAGGGCGCGGCTGGGCCGGGTGCCGGGCAGCAGCGGGCGGTCCTGGCGCAGGGTGACGTCCTCGATGGAGAGCCCGGGGACGGTGGGTCCCGCCACCCGGAGATAGACCCGGGCGCCGACGGCCCGCCGGACGCCGAGGGCGACCCGGCCGGGGGCTCCGGCGACATGTTCGTCCAGGGCGACCAGGGCGCCGGGGTGGTCTCCGGGGATCGCGGACGCCGGGACGGTGAGGGTGTACGGGATGGTCACGGACGCCCGCGCGGGCACGGTCACCCGCTCCCGGCCGGGCCGGGCCCAGGCGCCGACGCCCCGCTGGCGCTCCCCCGCCGACCGTACGGCGAAGCCGCCGTCCCGGGCGGTGTTGTAGGCGTCGGCCGCGTACAGCCGGAAGGCGCGGGGCGCGTTCGTCTTGTTGCTGATGACGACCCGGTCGGTGAGCGTGGTGCCGGGGGCGGCGGTGAGATAGAAGTACGGCCGCGCCGCGGCCCCCGACGCGACGGGGTAGACGGACCACTCGCCGTTGTCGGCGGCGCGGGCGGGGGTGAGCAG
The DNA here is from genome assembly GCF_042800315.1 of Streptomyces sp. NPDC057638. Taxonomy (NCBI): domain Bacteria; kingdom Bacillati; phylum Actinomycetota; class Actinomycetes; order Kitasatosporales; family Streptomycetaceae; genus Streptomyces; species Streptomyces sp. NPDC057638. The sequence goes on along the minus strand of NZ_JBHVHF010000115.1, from coordinate 1,757 downwards.
GGCGGCGAGGAGAACAAGAGGGAGGACGAGAGGGAGGACGAGAAGGGGGCGCGGGTGCGGCAGGGACATGGCTGCGGGCCCTCGGGAGTGGGGGTGGGCCGGGTCCGCCCGGCCCACCGGATGCCTCGGCGTGGGGATCTCCGGGTCGCTCAGGTCAGGGTCAGGGTCAGCACCCCCGCGTACGCGCCGGGCGCGCTGAAGGCCGGGACCCGCAGCGACAGCCCCGCGTCCACGGTGAACTCGCCGCCGGTGGTGGTGGCGTTCGGGGTGGAGGCCAGGGTGGCGCCCTCGGTGCCGACCGGGCCGCTGGAGCCCGCCACGCAGGTACTGGGGCTGCCCGGCCGGGTGGCGCACTCGGGGGTCCAGTGGAGCCGTCCGGCACCGATGGTGGCGCCGCCGGGGCCGGTGAAGTCGGTGACCTTGCCGGTGAGGGACCAGCCCGCGGGCCCGCCCCGGTAGTCCTTCACGGTCACGGTCCGCAGGCCGCCGGTGGCGGATCCCCCGGTGCCGTAGTCGACCGTGGAGAGCTGGACCGCGTCACCGGCCTGGGTCATCGACAGGGTGCCCGTCGTCACGTTCGCGGTGATCCGCTGGCTGCCCGGGGGCAGCGGGGTGCCGCCGTCGCCGACGGTGTACGGGACCGGGCCCGCGCCCTTCTCCGCCGTCCAGGCCGGGCCCTCATAGGCGACGATCCCGGTGGTGGCGGTGTCGTTGACCTTCAGCCGGGCGGTGAAGGCGCCCTCGGAGTCGGTGCTGAGGGTCATCCGGTCGGCGGTCTCGGCCGCGCCCGCCCGCCCGGCGACGGTGATGTCGGTGAGCGGGGTGAAGCCACCGCCGGTGACGGTGACCCGCTCCCCCGGCTTCCCGCTGGCGGCGGAGAGGCCCAGCTCGCGGGAGCCGCCGCCGGGCCCCTGGGTGGCGGTGAGGGTCACGGAGACGGGCGCGGGCGGGGTGGCCACCGCGCAGGGGGTGTCCAGTTCCATGACGAAGCTGGTGTGGATGTTGTAGTCACCCGGGGAGAGGGTGATCGTGCCGGGCGAGGTGACCGTGAAGGAGCCGGTCATGGAGAAGGGCGGGAAGGCCCCCTTCCCGGGGACGGGTGGGTTCTTCCTCGGCCCGGTCACGGCGACCGCGCCGCTCTGCGCGCCGCCGAGGGTGACCTTGCCGGTGGGGGTCATGATGTCTGCGGGCAGCGCCAGGTCGACGGGGTTGCCCGCGGCGGCCCGCGTCACCTCGTAGCCGACGGTGACCCGGTCGCCGACCTTCGGCGTGGTGGTGTCGACGGTGATCCGCGCGCCCGTGGTGCCGTTGATCGGCGGTACGCCGGAGATCGGCGGCGGCACACAGCGGGTCGCGAACTCGACCGGGTCACCGGCGCTGGTACGGGCGGTGGCGGGCGCGGCGAGCGCCACCGTGGCGGCGACGAGGGCGAAGGCGCCGAGGACCGCGGTCCAGCGGCGGCGCCGCACTGGTCTTCCGGAGCGCCTTCCGGCGGACGTTCGGGGGGCGGGGGACGCCATGGAGTGCCTCCTTGGGCGGGAGGGGCGGCGCGGGGGCCATTGAGCTGCGGCCCCCGGGAGAAGTCAAGGGAACCGGGCGCCACCGACTGATGGGCCATCAGATGATGGCGGAGTGGACCCGCGCGGCCCCCGGGACCCGGCGTACGGAGGCGGGGCGCGCGGCCCCCCGTACCGGACGCGCCGCGGGGTCGGCGGCGGGGCACGGGGGCGGCCGGGGGGCCGGGGCCGCCGGTGGAG